>JALHTV010000208.1 GCA_022866005.1 Phycisphaerae bacterium | reverse complement strand
GGGAGGCTCACCATGGTCACGACCCTGCTGCTGGGCTACACGCGGGGCAAAGGCACGCTGAACCTCAGCGGCGGGGTGGTCGACGTCGGCTATAACACCGTCATCGCCAGAGAGACGCCCTCAAGCGGTTCCCCCGGCCGGGCGGAGGTGAACATCTCCGGCGGGAGCTTCCAGGGTAAGGTCGTCTATGTGGGTTACCGCGGATCCTACTCCCCGGGCCTGGACGCCGAGCTGAACATCACCGGCGGCACCTTCAGGGCCTCCCAGCTTTACATGTTGTTCCAGTGCAAACCCGGCGTGGGCAACAAGGCGACCCTGAAAGTCGGGGCCGACGCCGATGTGGCCCTCAGCGACCTCTTCCAGGTCTACGCGACGGGCAGCTCGATAGAGATGGAGGTCGCCTCGGCCACGAAGAATTCCAAGATCACCAGTGCGACGAGTATCTTCCTGGGTTCGGGCTTGGCGACGCTGGCGGTGAACAGCACCGGCTACCGGCCGAGGGAAGGTGACAAATTCACCCTCCTGGCGGCGGCGCCGGGTTACTACATGTTCGGTGACTTCAGCAGCATCAGCAGCAACATTACCCGTGGCCTGCCGGGAAGTGCGGCCTTCACCGGAGCGGTCGTGGCTGACCCGAACACGGCTGCCCCCTTGTACGTGGTGACGTTCCAGGGCTGGACGGCCGGCGATGCCAACGGCGACCAGGCGGTCGACGGTAGCGACCTGGCGTTGATGGGTGGGTCGTGGATGAAGACCGGCCAGACCTGGGGCACCTGCGAATTCACTGGCGACGCCAGCGGGCTGGTGGATGGCAGCGACCTGGCGCTGATGGGCGGCAACTGGATGTGGAAGCTCAATCCGGCTCCTGGAGGCCAGACCGCGCTGCCAGAACCGGCGACGTTGGCGTTGCTGGGTCTGGGCGGGATGGCCCTCCTTCGCCGCAAGCGCGGCTACGGAGGGTAGACGGCGCTGCGGCGTCGGAGGCGGTGAGGTGACCTGGCGGGTTACCCCGCAAACGTGATGCAACACGGGCGGGCCTTTTGCACGGGCGCCTGTTTCCCTTCGAGTGTGTCTGCCCGCTGGGCCGGTGGCAGCGACTGCCGGCGGGGTGACGGTGCACCTGGCTGGGGACGCAGGCGAGGCGTCTGTGGGCATCTGCGCATACCGCATTGTGCGGAAGGGACTTAGGTGTGGGCACTGGCGACGGGAAATCCCGCCGTCGGAGGCAAATCCTGGCCTCTTGTGCTGGACACAGCAGGCCGGTGCATTTATAATGGTTGTGTAGTCATCTCGGAGCGGCTGTCGTTCAGCCAGTGAGCCAGACAGGGTTCGCAGAAAGGAGGCGCTGTTGACGCAGCCGCTAGAGTTCGTTCTTCCCGTTCGTCATGAAAGGAGATTTCCGATGAGGCGAAGCACAGCTTTGTTCGCATGCTTTGTGTTTACCTTGGCTGCGGCCGGGGCGGCCCGGGCCGATGATTACATCGGTGCCACGGGCGGCAACTACAATGTGGGCACCAACTGGGCTGGGGGGACGGTGCCGGACAACGATGATGTAGCCTATATCCGCAATGGGGCCACCGTCACGGTGAACAGTAGCGTGAGCTCCCCCATAGCGCTGTGGATCGGCGGGACCGGCGTCGAGGTGGACCCCAACGACCCGAATCAGGGGTACGAGTCCAGGCCCCCCAGCGCGCTGCATGTGCTTGACGGGGCAGTGCTGACGACGACCACCGGCAGCCTCATGGTCGCCCAGCGGTATGATGGGTCGGTCTACCAGGCTGGCGGCAGCGTGGCCGTGCCCTACTTCGGCATTGCCGGGTCGGGCACCTTCGGGCACGGCACCTACACCCTTGCCGGTGGGTCTATGATCATGGATTACCACCTGCGTTCGGGAGAGCCGACCTACACGGTGAACATCGGCCGCGGCGGGGGCACGGGGAAGTTCATTCAGACGGGCGGGTACGTGGCCCTGATCAACAACAACGACTTCCTTATGGGATACACCGGAGACGCCGACAGGGCCGACAGCCTGGGCGAGTTCACCATGACCAATGGGAGCATCGATATCTCTGGTGAGGCGTTCAACCTCGGCCGCAGCAAGCCGGGGTACTGTGGCCAGGCTTCCTTCACGATGTATGGCGGCACCGTCATATCCAGGTACAAACTGCAAATCGGTTACCGAGGAACGGGCGTGTTCAACCAGCACGCCGGGCTGGTCATCTTCGACTATCCACAGCCGCTGCTTTTGGGGCAGACGGACGCCTCGGAGGGCCGGGGCCAGGGCACCTATAACCTCAGCGGAGGCTCGCTCTTTGTGGGCAACGGAGCTTCGGGCGGCCTGCGCGTGGGGTCGAAGTACAATGCCGCCCTCGGAACCGGGACGGGCCTGTTCAACATGACCGGGGGCACCCTGACCAGTGTCGTGACGGTGAGTGTGGGTACCAAGGGCGGCAATGGCACGTTCCTGTGCAGCGACGGGCTCGTCGACGCCCCGACCATTATCCTAGCCGATGCCGTGAACACCGCGTCGGCTGTCCCGTCCCAGGGCTTCATGCGCATCAGCGGCGGGTCCGTGGCGGTGACGGGCTACTTCGGCATCGTGGTCGGTGCGAATGGGCCGGGCAGGCTGGAAGTCACCAGCGGGACGCTGCGAAGCGTCGGTAACATCAAGCTCGGTAACATTGACGCCGCCTACGGCAACGGTACGGGTGAACTGAAGGTCGGCGCCGATGCCGTCGTGTCATCCGAGTTGGGACTGTCGGTCAGCACCTCCGGTGCAAAGATGGAGATGGAGGTCGCCTCGGCCACGAAGAATTCCAAGATCACCAGTGAGGGAAGCATGAGCTTGGGTTCCGGCCTGGCGACGGTGGCGGTGGACAGCACCGGCTACCGGCCCAGGGAAGGTGACACGTTCACCCTGCTGACGGCGACGTCCGGCATCACCGGCAGCTTCAGCAGCATTACCAGCAACATCACCCGTGGCTTGCCGGGAGGTGCGGCCTTCACTGGAGCGATCGTGGGGGGCGGCCATGCCAACTACGTGGTGACGTTCCAGGGCTGGACGGCCGGGGATGCCAACGGCGACCAGAAGGTCGACGGTAGCGACCTGGCGTTGATGGGTGGCGCGTGGATGAAGACCGGGCAGACCTGGGGCACGTGCGAGTTTACTGGCGACGCCAGCGGGCTGGTGGATGGCAGCGACCTCGCCCTGATGGGCGGCAACTGGATGTGGGTCATGCCCGCTCCGGCTCCTGAAGGCCAGACCGCGCTGCCTGAGCCGGCGACACTGGCGCTGCTGAGTCTGGGCGCCGTGGGGCTGATTCGTCGGCGCCGCGCCTAGCGGCCCGTTGCAGCCTAGAGGTTTTTCAGCCGCCCGGGAGCATGCTTCCGGGCGGCTGTGTTTTGGCGCGGCCGTGTGACGCGCGAACGACCGGCGAGGAGGCCGTGGGCTCTACCTCGCCGGCTCGATGTTGCAGTGGTTGCCTCTGCGCCTGGCCCGCGGGAGAGACAGCCGATCAGAAGTCTCCAGCGCCCGAAGGACCGGAGGTGGGCACCGGGCTGGGCGCGAACATCTGCTTGAAGATGTTCACGCCTTCTTTGACCAGGTCGTTGGGGATGTAGTACACCACGTAGGCGCTGGTCCCGGACGCCCCACCGCCCATGGCGATGGGGGTCTGGGTGGTGATCTTGAACGGCGGGCCCGCGCCGGGGCCTTCCATCGTCACCGCGGCGTGTGTGATCACGTCGAACAGGTTGCCCACGTTCAGCAGGCCGACCGAGGTGATGCTCTTCGGCATGACCGCCAGGGCCTTCGCAACGGCCGGGTCGGACAGGATCGTCCCGTCGCCGGCCTTGGCGACCCTCACGGCCTCAGCCAGGTAGGGCTGGGCGCCGCCGAAGGTCACGACCAGGGTCTGCGGATCGACGGCCGCCAGGTAGAAGCGGATCTTGTCCTCGCCCATCACGGTGGCGATCGGGCCTTTCTCCGCTTCCGCTGGCGCGGACTCTGTCGTCGGCTTCTCTGGTGCCGCTGCTTCCTCTGTGGCGGGTGCCTCTGTCTCGGCTGGATCTGTGGTCGCTTCGGCTTCTTCCGCCGGGGCCGCCGATTCCGTGGTCGCGGTTGGCTCCTCCTGCTCCGCGCGGGGGATAAACTCGATGGCGTCGACGGCCAGGCCGTCTACCGTCGCCACTCCCCGGGTGGTGACGATCTGGAACGGCAGCTCCTCTTCCTCAGCCAAGGTCTTGATCACGGTCTCCACCAGCGGCACGGCGCCCAAGAGCAGCTCCTTCAGCGCGGCCGAATCCTTGCACCGGAGGACGGCTGAGGCGCCGAACAACCCACTGCCTCGCGGCGCGCCGCCGATGACCATCTGCATCCCACCGGCCTGCTGCTCGCTCAAGGCCAGGACCAGGGCCTTGAGATCGGCCTTGGTCTGCTCGGCCAGCGCGTTGAGCGGCGGCATAGCCAGACACGTGTCTACGATGTCTATGGCAAAGGCCTTCTGTTGGTTCTCTGTTTCCTCGGAGGATGTCGTCGCCATCCCGATCGCCAGGACGTAGCTGGGGCTGGACACGCGGCCCAGCAGGTTCCCCCCCGCCGGTTGGGCGGTTGCTATCGCCCGGCCCAGGGGGCTGTCAGGCTTGAAGCCGGCCATCGCTTCGATCACCACGCCGGTCGGGACGAACCTACCCCCAATACTGACCGCCGTCATCTGGGAGCACAGCTCCTTGTAGAAGCCCATGTAGGTGGACCAGATGCTCCTGATCACGGGCGGGGCCTGGCCCTCTGCCATGCTCGCCACACCCTTGGCCAGCAACTTGTCCACCAGGGGCGCGGCGACTTCCATGTTGATGTGCAGGGTGATATCGGATCGGGCCAGCAGCTCGGTCAGCTCCGCCGGTGGGCTGGCGGGCGCCGCGGCCGCCAAGGCGTCCAGGGCCTCGGCGCTGGGGGACAGGCACACGTAACCGCCCATCTGCTTGGCCAGCATCGGGCCTACCCGCAGGGCGACCTCGGTGTACTTCTGGCCGGGGGTGATCGGGTAATTGCCGAAGACGCTCTCGACGCTCAGGCCCGGCACCAGGATCACGATCGGCAGCTTCGGCTCGACCGGCTCGGTCTCGGGCTGGCTGGCAGGCTCCTCCCCCTGGCCCATTATGGCCAGCAGGTCCACGCCGAGTTTCTCGGGGTCCAGCATGACCACGGCGCAGCCACCGGAGGGGTTAAAGCCCTCCCCGAGCATCGCCGCCGCGCGGACGCTGTCCAGCGCCCCGGTGGGCATCGCCGGGGCGACCAGCTCGGCCAGGCCGATCTCGGCCAGGTAGGCGTCGACCTTCCCCATCAGGGCGCCCACGTCGCGAACCACCACGTAGCCCAGGGCGTCGGCGGGGATGTGCTGGAGCACTGACTCGGGCTTGGGCATGGCCACGGCCGTCGTCGGGGCAGAGACTGCTGCGGGCTCCACCGCCGGCTGGGGCGATGGCTCGACGACCGGTTCGGCGACCTCCTGTCCCCAGGCCCCAAGGGCCAGGCAGGTGAGGCACCACAGGCCGGCCAGTGTCTGAAGCGTTCGCATGATTCTCTCCTCTTGAAAGGTCAGTGGTAGCAACGGCTCATACAGCCCTTAAAAAGTCTGTGTTCTGTATCCCTGCCTGTGGGCAAAGTCAAGGGCGTAGTGCCGTCGGGCCGGTGGGTCCGCTGCGGCCGGGTGGGCCGGTTGCATCCGCCGACCGGCGGGGATAGGATGTCCGCGCCACCTCTGGGACCTGTTTGGCAGGAGCTTTCGATGAGCCCGTCCGTCGAGCCGACCACCGTCACCGCCCCCGGACTGACCGTCGTCCCCGCGCGGTTGCTGGACGGCGGCGAGGTGGTCCTCCTGGCCGTCAAGCCCAGCGGGTGTTTCTGCCTGCTGACGTCGCTGCCGGTGTTGGTCACCGCGGTGGCGTTCACCGCCGTGGCGTACCTCGCCGGGCAGATGTGGTCCGGGCGCTTGCAGCCGGGGGCGATTGCGCTGTTCTGGGCGGGCGTGTCGATCGTGCGGTTGATCGTGGCGTACCTTCAGTGGGTGGCTCGGTTGTACGTGCTGACCAATCGCAGGGTCCTCCGCGTCAGCGGCGCCTTTCGCGAGATGGTGCATCAGTGTCCGCTGCGGCACCTCGTCCGGGCTGCGGCCTCGATCTCACCGGCCGAGAGGCTGCTGGGGGTGGGCAGCCTGTCCTTTGAGTCTTCCGACCCGGCCGCACGACAGGCGCACTGGGCCCATGTCAACTACCCCGCCGAGGTCCAGCAGGTCGTCAACGAGGCCATCGCGCGGGCCCGCTAGGGCAGGGCCTGATAGACAGGGCCCCATCGCCGGTGCCCGGCAGCCAGGAGGAAGGTCGCTCTACAGATGCACGCCCAGGTCGGCGACGCTGGGCTTGGCCAGGGCGGCGTAGTCGGCGTACTTCATCCGGATTGCCTGGCGGTGCGAACCGGCCTGGAAGGTGATCTCCTCTTCCTCGGCCAGGTGGCCGTCGACGACCGTCGAGAGGCCGTAGAGGTCCCCGAACGGCGGGGTGGCGCCCACTTCGATGTCGGGGAAGAGCTTGGCCAGTTCGCTCTCGTCGGCCAGGCGCACCTTGCGGGCGTCCAGGGCCGCCGCGACCTTCTCCATATCCAGCTTGTAACTGGCCGCCAGGACGCACATGGCGAACTCCTTGTCGGCCTTGACGACCACGACCTTGGCGAGCTGGTTGCCGCTGACGTGCTCCTCGGCGGCGACCTCCTGGGCGGTGTAGGCGGGCGGGTGGTCGTGGAGTTCAAACCGCGCCTGCTGCTGCTTGAGATAGTCCTGTATCTTCATGCCGATGCCCCTTTCCCAGACGAAGTGAGCCCAGATGCTCCTGCCGGCGGCCCGGTGCCGCGGCCCGCAGCCGGCTGCTCGTGACGCTGTATTCTATCCCCCGCCCCCGCGCCGGGCAATGCGCGTCCACCGGTCGCGCCGAGTGCATTGACGGACTGGCGGCGGCGCGGTAACACCGCCCGCACAGACCCTCCAGCGGACGGGCTGGGGGGTGGGAGACCTCGGCGATGGACAAGGCCGAACTGGCCAGGCGCATCAAGGCCGCCGCGTACCTGGAGGGCGATTTCGTCCTGCGGTCGGGCAAGCGCAGCAAGTATTACCTCGACAAGTACCTGTTCGAGACCGACCCGGTCATCCTGGGAGAGCTGGGGCGGCGCCTGGCGGAGCACGCCCGTGACGCCGACCAGATCGCCGGTGCGGAGCTGGGCGGCGTGCCGTTAGCGGCGGCGACGGCCCTGGCCTGCGGCAAGAGCTACGTCATCGTCCGCAACGCGAAGAAGGATTACGGCACGGGCAAGCAGATGGAGGGCACGCTCTCCCCGGGCGCCCGCGTGCTGCTGGTGGAGGACGTGGCCACAACGGGCGGGCAGGTGTTGGAGGCGGCCAAGGTGCTGACCGCCGCCGGGGCCAAGGTCACGCGCATCGTCTGCGTGATCGACCGCATGGAGGGCGCGCGGGAGAACATCGAAGCGGCCGGATATGCCTTCGCGGCCCTGCTGACCCGTCGGGACCTGGGCATCTGACGTCTGTCGCCCGCAGACCGGGCACGAGCCGCGCACGGGGTGCAACCAAGCCGACCGTAGGCGCCGCGACCGGGCGGTGGTATCCTGGGGCACTGGTGGCAAAAGCGAGAAAGGGAAAGGTGGGGTGTCGAGATGGAACAGGCACGAGAAAAGACGGAAGGTGAGGCGCCGGTGGCAGCCGGAGGAACCGTCAAGTCCGGGCGCAAGCACGCGATCAGGCTGGCCTTCGTCGTCGTGACGCTGGTAGCCGTGGGGATGCTCTACTGGTTCCAGCGCCGGGGTCTAGACCTTCCCGGTTGGGGCAGCGACCTGGCGGAGGGGCTGGCCCAGGCGGCGCGGGAGGGTCGGCCCGTGGTAGCCCTGTTCGTCAGCGCCACGCCCGACCGCACCTCCAGGGAACTGATTAAGAAGACCCTCCGCAAGAACGCCCAGGCTATTAAGGACGGTCGCTTCATCGCCGTCGTGGTCAAGGTGCGTACCCTCTCCAGGTCCGATCTGGCCAGTCGCTATGGGGTCGCCAAGTTGCCAACCCTGCTGGTGATCGGACCGGACGGGGCG
>JALHTV010000207.1 GCA_022866005.1 Phycisphaerae bacterium | reverse complement strand
GATCTGCCTTTCGCGCCTTCATGCAGTGCATTATACCGAGGCGCCAGGCCGCGGCGCCAGACGCGATGAAGTCGCGCCGCGGGCGCCGGGGGCGACTGCGGAAAACCCTTGGCGGCGGGGGGCATAGAAGCTATGGTTTACCGACTTATGGTCCCCGCAAGTGACAGGACGCGCCATGAGCTGGCCAGCATCCGCGACACGGTCCAGAGCATCTGGGTCGCCATCGTGGTGGCCCTGGTGCTGCGGGCCTTCGTGCTGGAGGCGTTTGTCATCCCCACCGGGTCCATGGCCCCGGAGCTGATGGGCGAGCACTGGGACCTGGTCTGCCCGGCCTGCGGTTACGAGTACGCCTTTGGCGGCCCGAAGATGACCCCCCAGCAGGAGGCCCGCCTCCGTCACTCCGAGTTGCCCTTTCCGCAGGGGGCGCGCTGCCCCAACTGCCGCAAGCTTTACAGTGACGGGAAGCAGTTCCTCTCCGGCGGTGACCGCGTGCTGGTGCTGAAATACCTGTACCGCTTTGCCCCGCCGCAGCCGTTTGACGTGGTGGTCTTCCGCAACCCCCAGAACAATCGCGAGAACTACATCAAGCGGCTGATCGGCCTGCCGGGAGAAACCATCGAAATCGTCCACGGGGACGTCTTCGTCAGCCCGACGCCGGAGGCGCCGCGTGAAATCCGCCGCAAACCGGCCGTCGCCCAGCAGGCGATGTGGCAAACGGTGTTCGACAACGACTACCAGCCCGACGGCGACTACGAGCGCACCGCCCGCGCCCCGCGATGGGTGGCCGGCGGCGACGACGCCTGGCAGAGTGACACCTACAGGCGGCGGTTCGTGTACAGGGGCGGTCCGGCGGCGGGGGAGCTGACGTTCGAGGCCGATGCGGGGGCGTTCGGCCCCCATTACGGGTACAACGCCGTCGGTGGCGAGTCGGTCGTGGACGGTGACGTCGATGTCTGCACGGACCTGAGGCTGTCGGTGGAGTTCATGCCGGCTGAGGCCCGCGCGACGGTGGCCTTGACCCTCAGCAGCTTCGATGACTCCTTCCGCGGTGAGGTGACCGCCGACGGGACCGTGAGGCTATTTTACCGAAGACAGGATTGGCCCGCCGACCGGTGGGACTCCTGGGGCAGTGCGGCCGCACCGGGCGTCGAACCCGGCCGAGGCTGCGAAGTCGCCCTGGAGAACGCCGACCTGTCGGTGAAGCTGGTGGTGGAGGGTGCGGTCCTGCTCGAGGTGGCCGACAGGTATCCCAAGGATTACCAGGCCCTGAAGGACCTTGTCGCGCGAGCCCAGGAAACGCCGATCCCCGTCCCCCAGGTGCGCGTGGCCGCCTCCGGCGGGCGCTGCGAGCTCCGGCACATCCGCCTGATGCGGGACGTGTACTACACCAACCTGCCGCTGGCGCCCGTGCCCACGGGGCCCCTGGGCGATTACGTCACCGCTCTGAAGAAACGCGACCCGGCGCGCCTGTTCCGGCGGTCGGGGGGCTGGGGCACGACGGGCTATCCGATCACGCTGGCCAAACACGCCGATGACCCCGACCTGGACGAGTTCTTTGTCCTGGGCGACAATAGCCCCCAGAGCCTCGACAGCCGGGGTTGGACCTGGGCGGCGCCGACCCTTCGGCTGTACGAAGACAAGGAAGGCACCCTTCCGCTTTACCAGCTCGGCACGGTGCCGCGGTACAACCTGATCGGCAAGGCGTTCTTCGTCTATTGGCCCTCGGGCTTCCGGCCGCCGGGGCTGGCGAGCCTGCCGATCGTGCCGAATTTCGGCAAGATGCGGCTCATTCGCTGAAGGCGACCGGTGCTGGCGGAGGCCACGGAGCAGCGGCAATGATCCTTCTGGAAGTCAGGGAACTGGTGAAGCGATACGGCGGCAGAGCCGTGGTGGACCGCGTGTCGTTTACGGTCAGCCAGGGGGAGATTGTCGGACTGCTCGGCCGCAACGGCGCGGGCAAGACCACCACGTTCCGCATGACCATCGGCATGATCACCCCCTACGCCGGCACGGTGATCTTCGAGGGCGTGGACGTCACGAAGGTGCCCATGTACAAGCGGGCGCGGCGCGGCATGGGGTATCTGTCGCAGGAGCCCAGCATCTTCCAGCGCCTCACCGTGCGCCAGAACCTCCTGGCCATCCTGGAGACCATGAACCTTACGCGCGACGACCGCCACGAGCGCTGCGCCCAGCTTTTGGAGCAGTTTGGCCTGACCCGCCAGGCCTACCAGCCGGCCCGGACGCTCTCGGGCGGCGAACGCCGCAAGCTGGAGATCGCCCGCGCGCTGGTGACCCATCCTACGATGATCCTGCTGGATGAGCCCTTCTCCGGCGTCGACCCCATCGCGGTGGAGGAGCTCCAGCGGGAGATCCGCGCCCTGCGGGACCGGGGCATCAGCATCCTCCTGACCGATCACAACGTCCGCGAGACCCTCTCGGTGACGGATCGGTCCTACATCATCGACGACGGCAAGGTGCTCCGCGAAGGGGCGCCCAAGATGCTCGTCAACGATGAAATGGTCCGCCGGACCTACCTGGGCCACACGTTCCGCGGGGATGAGTTCGACAAGCGCTAGACCCTTGGCGCTGTCGGCCGGGGGCCTTGGTTGCTGGGGGACCTGGGGTTAGGATGGGGGCAATAGCCGCCAGGGCAGCACGTTAAGCGGGATAGACCATGGAGCCAGTGCAGCTTCGCGCCACGATTGCCTCGGCCCAGGCCGGCGACGCCGAGGCCTATGAGGCGCTGCTGGAGTCCTATGGCCCTCGGCTGTACGGCTACTTCTTCCGGGCGACCGGAAGCCACCACGACGCCGAGGACCTGCTGGGCGAGATGCTGCTCCGGTTGGTTCAGCGTCTGCGGAGCTACGATGACCGCGGGCGGTTTGAGCCGTGGTTGTTCCGGATCGCGGCCAACATGATCCGCGACCGGATCCGCCGCTCGAAGGTCGCCCCCAGGCGACTGAGCCTGTCGGTGGAGGGCGAGGAAGGCGGGCCGCTGACGGACCGGCTGGCCGTGGAAGGCCCGGACGTCGAGGCCGGAATGCTGGCCGCCGAGGCCGCCACCGAGCTGCACGAGGCGATGGAGAAACTGGACGCACGGACGCGAGACATGTTGTTGCTGCGACACTTCGCGGAGCTCAGCTTCAAGGAAATCGCTGACCTCTACGATTGCCCGCTGGGGACCGTGCTGGCGCGGGTGCACCGCGGGCTGAAGGCGCTCAGACGCGTGATGGGTGAGCCTGATGGAACTGAATGAGCGACAATCCGAACGCATCGCCCTATGGCTGGACGGGCGCGACGTCGATCTGACGGCCGAGGAACTCACCGCAGCGCAGCGCCTCCGTCGCCGGGAGGCGATGCTGGGCGGCCTGCTGGACGTCCAGATGCCGCCGGAGGTCGGCCCCCGCGCGATCCGGGCGCTGCGGCGCGAGCTGGGCTGGCGTCGCCGCCGCGTGCTGCGGATCGTGGTGGATGTCGCCGCCGTCGCGGCTGCGGCCGTGCTGATCGTGGCCTTGCTGCTGCCTGAGGGAGTCTCGGCCCCGCCGACGGCCGTGCCCACTACCGTCCTGTTTGAGGATGCCTATCGCGGTGCCAGGGCGGTCGAGCTGGACGCGATCGCCGACCAGATCGATCAGGTCGAGGCGCGGATTGTGGCCGCGTTGCCGCCCGTGCCCGAGGAAGGCCTGGCGGAAACGACCGCCGACGACGAGGCGGGGAAGGTCTTTGACGACCCGTGGCTGGAGGAACTCCTCCAGAACCTGTCCAGTTGAGTCCGCGCGACACACCCGGAGAGTGTAGGACATGGCGAAACGAATGGCGTGGTGTCTGGGCGTGGTGGCCGTGATCGTGGCCGCCTTGGCCGGTGCGGCGACGGCCCCGTCGCAGGAGGCGGCGACCCAGCCGGCCTCTCAACCGGCGGCCTCTCAGCCGAGCGGGCCCGGCCGCCGAGAGAGCGAGGCCGAGGTCCTGGCCGTCCTGAAGGAGCGCCTGCCCCTGCGGTACCAGCGCCTGATGGAGCTGAAGGAATCCAGCCCCGAGGAGTACGCCCGCAACCTGGGCCGCATGCGGCGATGGTACGGCTACTGGAAGCGCATGCCCCCCGCCATCCAGGACGCCGACATCATCCAGCAGACCACCAGCGTGCGAATCTGGCAGTTGGTGGACCAGATGCGCCAGGCCCCCACCGACGCCGACCGTGCGCCACTGCGGGAGCAGCTCACCGAGGCCGTCGGCAAGCAGTTTGAGGCCGAGACGGTCGTGATGGCCTATCGGCTGGAAATGCTGGAGAAGGCCCTGACGCGCATGCGCCAGCATCTGGCCGAGCGGCGCGAGAAGCGCCACACCTTCCTGGCGGAGCGCGTGGAGCGCCTGCTGCAAGCGACCACCCAGCCCGCCGACCAGCGCCGGCCGCACCGCCGCGGGGAGGAGGGCTTCGACCGGCCCGGTCCATTCCCCGACGAGCCGCCCCCGCCGTGACTAGGCCGCCGCGGCCGTGCTAGAATCCCCTTATGGATTCATCGCAAGGCCAGGGCGACGGGGCCCCCCTCGATGCAACGCCCCCCGATGCCGGCGATCTGGAGATCTTCTCCAGCCCGGTCGTCGCTCGCGTCCGCCGCAACGGGAATGTCTGGGACCTACCCGGCGGGCAGTTGGTGCTGCCGGGGGTGTTTGGCTTCTGCCGCGGCGTGAAGCGCGCGCTGGTCATGCTCGCCCAGGCCGTCGCCGCCCATAGCGATCCGCGCCAGCGGCTGTTCCTGCTGGGGCAGATCATTCACAATCCCTACGTCAACGACCACTTCAGCCGCCTGGGGGTGCCGATCCTCAGCCCCGAGGAACTGGCCCACCTTGAGAAGATCATCTCCCGCGGCGACGGTGCGATCATCCCCGCCTTCGGCGTGCCACTGCCCATCGAGGATCGCCTGCGCGGGATCGGCTGCCGGATCGTGGACACCTCCTGCGGTGACGTGCGTCGCCTGTGGTCCTGGGCCGGCCAGGCCGTGGCGGGCGGGTATGGCGTGCTGATCTTCGGAAGGGCGATGCACGATGAGACCGTGGTCATCAAGTCGCGCCTCCAGGCCCTGGGCGGCCGCTACCTGGTCGTGGGCAACCTCATCGAGGCCGGGCGATTCTGCGACATGGTCAGCGGCGCCACACCGGCGGAGGACTTCGCTGCGGTCTTCGGCCCCCAGGCCACCAACGCCGGCTCGCTGGAACCGTTCCTGCGCCTGGCCCAGGTCAGCCAGACGACCATGCTGTACGACCAGACCATGGAGGTGTGCGAGCTGATCCGCCGCAGCTTCACCGCCCGCTTCGGGCCCGACGAGCTGGGCGGGCGCTTGCTGTTTCAGCCGACGGTCTGCCGCGCCACGCAGGCCCGCCAAGCCGCCGCTGTGGAGCTCTGCCGTAGCGGGTGCGACCTGGTGGTCGTGGTGGGGGGGTTCGGGTCGAGCAACACGCGGCACCTGTTCGAGCTGGCGCGGGGCTACTGCCCGGCCTACTTCATCGAGGACGCCACGGGCATCCTCTCATCGGATCGCCTGCGGACGTTCGACCCCGCTGCCGGTCAGCCGAGCGTGGCCGAGGGCTGGCTGCCGGCCAAGCGCCCGCTGCGGATCGGCGTCCTGGCCGGCGCCTCCAGTCCGGAGGTCGTCGTCGGCGAAGTCCTCCAGCGCCTGGCCGGCTTCCTCGGCCCCGCGGCCTAGGCCCTGGCGACCTCGTGTGCAGCCAAGCTACGCACCCACCATGCCGCTGCGCTAAGGCCTGCTCGCGGCCGTGGCGGTCGTCGCCTGGTCCGGCGGCGTGTAAGAGGTGATCGTCGCGATCGCGTGGACCATCTCCTTGACGAAAGCGTCGTCGCTTCTTCGGCACAGGATGGTGAGCGTGGAGTCGGCATTCCCGGCCTTGAGCATGCAGCAGATCATGTAAGGATACTCACCCGGTTTGGTGGAGGGCTTACCCACCATGGACCTATCCGTCAGGAGGT
>JALHTV010000206.1 GCA_022866005.1 Phycisphaerae bacterium | reverse complement strand
GCAGCCTGATCGGCGTGGCGCCGCTGGGCTGGACGGTGTGGACGATGCGCCTCGAACGTCTGGCTGCGGCGGCGACGGCGGGAGGGGCGCTGGCGGCGGCGGGGCTGGCGCTTCAGGCGCTGCTCCGCAATCCCCTGGCCGACCCTTATATCCTGGGCGTGTGCACCGGGGCGGGCGTAGGCGTGCTGGTGGGCGGTGTGCTATCGGCGTCGCTGGGCCTGGCCGGGTGGGTTAGCACGCCGATCCTGGCGCTGGCTGGGGCGGCGGCGACGTGCCTGGCGGTCTACGGCATCGCTCAGCGGCACGGGCATCTGGACCCGTTCGTGCTGCTGCTGTCGGGCGTGATCGTGAACGTCTTCAACGGCGCGCTCATGCTGGCCATCCTGCTGGTGGCCAACCCCAACGAAATCATCCACTTCGTCGGCTGGGGCATGGGGCAGATCCGCGACACGACGGATTCGGGGGTGCTCGCGGTCTGTGCGGTGGCCACGGTGGCGGGGGCGGCGGTACTGGGCGTGCGCGGGGCGGCGTTCAACGCGTTGGGCCTGGGCGACGACGTGGCAGCCTCGATCGGCGTGCACGTGAAGCGCCTGCGGGCCGAGACGTTCGCCATCGCGGCCTTGATCACCGCGGCGGCGGTTGCCCTGGCCGGGCCGGTGGGCTTCGTGGGGCTGATCGTCCCGCACGTCTGCCGGCTGCTCCTGGGCCCGGACCACCGCCGCCTGGCCGTCTGGTGCGGTGGGGTGGGGGCCGTCTTCCTGATGCTGGCCGACACGCTGTGTCGCACGGTCGGAGAATGGGTGGGGGTCGGGGCCGTGCCGGTAGGCGTGATCACCGCGCTGGTGGGCGGGCCGTTCTTCATCGTCCTGCTTCGCCGCCGCAGCCGGGAGGGCCTGGCATGACCGACCGGCACATCCTGGAGGCCCGCGACGTGACGTTCGCCTATCAAGCCGGTGTGCCCGTGTTGCGCGGGGTGAGCCTGACGGTCGCTGCGGGAAAGCTGCTGTGCGTGCTGGGTCCCAACGGCTCGGGCAAGACCACGCTGCTGCGATGCCTGCTGGGCCTGCTGCGCCCGGCGGCTGGAGAGATCCTGTTGGACGGCCGGGCCCTCGCCAGGCACTCCCGCAGGGAGCTGGCGCGGCTGATGGGCTACGTGCCGCAGACGCCGCAATCGGCCTTTGCCTTCACCGTGCGCGAGCTGGTGCTGATGGGGAGGCTGGCGCACACGGGGCTGCTGGGGCTGGCGGGCAAGGCCGATCTGGCCGTCGCGCGGCAGGCGATGGTCATGACGGGCATCGAGGCGCTGGCGGAGCGGACGCTGGAGGAGCTGTCCGGCGGGGAGGCCCAGTGCGCGATGATCGCGCGGGCCTTGTCGCAGCAGCCGTCGGTGATGCTGCTGGACGAGCCGACCAGCCACCTGGACCTGCGCAACCAACTCATCATCCATCGAATGATGCAGCGGCTGGCGCACGATTGGGGCATGGCCGTGGTGTGCATCAGTCACGACGTGAACCTCGCCGGCCGGTTCGCCGATGAGTTGGTGCTCATGCGGGCCGGGCAGGTCGTCGCGGCCGGCGCTGCGGCGGCGGTGGTCCGCGCGGACCTGCTGGAGCAGACCTACGATGTGAAAGTCGAGCTGATCCCCGCCGCCGGGGCCATCCCGGTGGTGCGGGCGACGTAGGGAAGGCGGCACGATGGACGATCGGTGCATCCAGGGCCTGGAACACCTGCCAGCGGCGGCGCGCGCCAGCGTGCTGACCGTCGGCAACTTCGCCGGCGTGCCCCTGGGGCACCAGCGAATCCTCCACCCCGCCCGGGGCCTGGCGGACGCGCACGGGGCGGCGGTGGTGGCGATGACGTTCGAGCCGCCGCCGGACCTGGTGATCCGTCCGACCGACCTTCCCCAGCGCATCAGCCCGCACGACCAGCGGTGCCGGCTGCTCCGCGCCACCGGGGCGGACTGGGTCGTGACGCTGGAGTCCGACCCTACCCTGCTGCACATGGGCCCCGATGAGTTCGTCGAAGAGATCATCCTGGGTAAGCTATCTCCCTCGCACATGGTCGAAGGGGAGGACTTCCGTTTCGGCCTCCAGCGCCGCGGCGACGCGCGGGTGCTCCAGGAATGGGGCCGGAAGGCGGACTTCGGCGTGCACGTGGTCGAGGCGGTCACGTTGGACTTCCCCGAGGGCCCTAGCCGCATCTCCAGCTCGTTGATCCGCAAGTTCGTGACCGCTGGGCGGGTGGCCGACGCGGCCCGCTGCCTGGGCCGAGACTTCGCCCTGTTCGGGACGGTCATCCCCGGCCAGGGCCAAGGCCGCGTGCTGGACTTCCCCACGGCCAACATCGACCCCACCGAGCAGGTCGTCCCTGCCGACGGCATCTACGCCGGCCGAGCGGCCGTCGGCGGCCGGGGTAGCGCGGCCGCGATCAGCATCGGCCACAAGCCCACCCTGGGCCCGGTCCCCGGCCGCGTGGTGGAGGCCTTCCTGCTGGACATCCGCGAGGACTGCTACGGGCGGGAGATGACCCTCAGCTTCATCTCGCGCCTGCGAGACCAGCAGAAGTTCTCGACCATCCGGGAGCTTCAGGACCAGATCGCAAAGGACGTGGAACGTGTCCGTCAAACATGCAGGTAAGGTGCCCGCGAAGGTCCTTCGGCGAGTGTCGGCGGCTCAGTCGCTGCTGGTGGTGACGCACGCCCGCCCGGACGGAGACGCCTTGGGCTCGATGCGGGCGTTGACGCTCGCGGCCCGGGCCGCCGGCAAGACGGCCTGGATGCTCATGCCCGACGCGGTGCCGACGCGGTATGCGTTCCTGTTTGCCGATGAGACGCCGGCCCCGGCGGGGCGGTTCGCGGAACTGGCTGCTAAGGCCGAGGCGGTGGTGATCCTGGACACCAGCGTCTTCGGGCAATTGGACGGCCTGGACAAAGCGATCCCCCCCGTGGCCGAGAAGCTCCTGGTCATCGACCACCACGCCACACCCGGGGAGCTGGGCGGGCTGCTGTGGAACGACCCCTCAGCCGCCGCCTGCGGTGTGCTGATGCGTGAACTCATCGAGGCGATGCGCTGGCCGCAGGACGCAGCCGTCTGCGAGGCCCTGTGGACGGCCATCGTCAGCGACACGGGCTGGTTCCACTATCCCAACACCGACGCTCGCAGCCTCCACCACGCCGCGGCACTTCTGGAGGCCGGCGTCCAGGCGAGCGCCCTGTACGATCGGCTGCTCCGCAACGATCGGCCGGAGCGGCTGAAGCTGGTCGCGCGGATGCTGGGGAGCCTGGAGATGCACTGCGGGGGGCTGCTGGCGGTGATGACGATTCGCAAGGCCGACTTCGACGCCAGCGGCACCCGCCCGGATGAGACCGAGAACCTCATCAACGAGGCCCTGCGGATCGGCAGCGTCGAGGCCGTCATCCTGCTGACGGAACTGGACGGCCTGTGCCGCGTGAGCCTCCGCAGCCGCACCCGCCTGGACGTGGCCCAGATCGCCAAGAGCTTAGGGGGTGGGGGACACACACGCGCCGCGGGTGTGCGGATCAGCGGCAGCCTCGAGGCCGTCAAGCCCCGCGTCCTCGCCGCCTTGACCGAAGCCCTGGGGCGCCTGGGCGGCTCGCCTCGCTAGACCTGCCCTTTCCCATCCAAACAGTCCAACCGTCGAACAGCCTAGCAGGTTGCTTGTCGCTTTTTTCCTGCCCGGATCGCCTGTGCTGTCAGTGACTTGGGTTTTGTCCGCAGATTCTCTCGTCACATTCCACGCCGAGTGCTTGACAGGAGACACGTGCGGCACTAGAGTGCCTTTCGTTGCAGGTGCCCGTACGGGCCAATAGGGAAGGCCGTGAGAATCGGCCGCGGACGCGCCGCTGTAACCGGTGACGACCGCCGCAACAGGCCACTGTCTTGATGCGTGATCAGGATGGGAAGGCGCGGCGGAAGGCCGGGGCCCCGATCCCGATGCATGGGGATGGGCAACCCCGAGACCCGGAAGCCAGAAGACCTGCCTGCGACCAACCTGGTTGAGCCTCCGCGAGTCATCGGCTGACCGGACCGTTCTGGATGGTGCAGGCCCCGGCGCCGCGATTTGCGGGCTCCGGGGTTTTCATTTGGCACGTGGGCATGGCCAACTCGCGATGGTGGCCTGTGCAGCGCCTTACCCTGCCTGCACCGACTCGCGTCTCCCCGTCAGGTTGCCGATGGACTCGCCTTGCGCCCGGGCGGGCCCATCTGCTGTCTCCCGGTGCGGTACGAGGGATCAAAGGCATTCCATGAACCAGAAAAGCACAGAATGACGGTTATCGTTTCGTGACGTTCCCCGGCCGCTCGGGCCGGGGCAAGGACAGGCAGCGGCTAGGAGGCCGCGCACGTACCACTGTGAAAGGATTTCATCATGACGTGTTCCAGATACGCACTGATTGTGGGGATATTGATTGCGGCGCTGGCTGCACCGGCGTGGGGCGACTACGCCTACGTCGGCGGCGGCGACAAGTTTGCCAAGGTCCTCGTGGAGTTCGACGATGGGGCGATCTACGCCTTCGGTGTGTCGTTCAGCGATCCCAGCACCACCGGCGTCGGCCTGATGGACCTCATCGAGGCCGGCACGACGCTCACCACGCAACGGGAGTACTACCCGGCCTACGGCTGGATCATCGAGGGAATCTCGTACATGGGCCACACCAGCATCGACGACTATTATGGTCCGAACCCCAACGCCTGGTGGCGCTACTGGGTCATGGATCCCCCCGACGGCTGGGAGATGCCCTGGGACTACGGGGCCAGCGGGCGCACGGCGGCCGACGGCTGCGCGGATGCGTGGGTCTACGGACACAATACCGCACCGCGCCTGCCGGGCGACGCCAACAACGACCTGGCCGTCAACGGTGGCGACCTGGCGCTGGTCGGGGGCAACTGGTTCCAGACCGGCAAGACCTGGTCGGAGGGTGACTTCAACGGTGACGGGGCCGTCGACGGGGGCGACTTGGCGCTGATGGGCGGCAACTGGATGTTCGGCTCCCCGCCCAGCCCCGCACCGCTGCCCGAACCCGGCGCGGCCGTCCTGCTGGTCGCGGCGGTGCCGTGGCTGGGCCGACGGAGAGCAGGTTAACGACCTCCCCGCAGGGCGGGGCCCGGGCCGGGCCGATCCGGCTCGGGCCTCCGCCCGCGATGGAGCACCATGCACAACCGGGCAACACATCGGGCGTTCACACTGCTGGAGCTGCTGGTGGTCCTGGCCATCATGATGCTGCTGCTGGGCGCGCTGCTGCCGTCGCTGGTCGTCTCGAAGGACCTCGCCCGCTCGGCCACGTGCCTGACCAACCTGCATGCGCTGTCGGTGGCGATGTCGCTATACCACTCCGCCAATCAGGGAGCATTCTGGCCGTGCAAAAGCGGGGACAGCTACTTCTGGGGCACCTCCAGCACGCCCGTGGACACCCGCCGCAGTGCGCTCCTGGCGTACTGCGACATGGGGCTGAAGGTCTTTTGGTGCCCGTCGCTGTCGTGGGGCTCCTATGTGCCGCAGGGCCTGGTCAACGAGCCCACGACCACCTACGGCTACAACGCCTGGTGCCTGGACCCGGTATTCTGGGGCCAGACGGACCAGCAGGGCCGACCCCTGCCCACCAAGCGAGCGGAGGAGCTGAAGAATCCCTCCGACCTGTTCGTCTTCGCCGACTCGGGGATGTTCTGGAAGCCCAGCGGCGTGTGGATCTTCCAGAACAGCACCTCCTTGGACCCCGTCACCGTGTCCTGGATGGGCATCACAGCGCCCAACGAGACGCCCACGACCCACTTCCGCCACCTGGGCAGGGCCAACGCCCTCACCGCCGACGGCCGGGCCGCCAGCTTCGGCCTGGAAGGGGGGACCATGATGCAACCGGCGCAGAAACTTGGCTTCGTGGGAGCGAACGATGTCCCGCACTACGATCAATAAGGTGATCCTCGCAACCGTCGTGCTCGGGTCGCTGACTTCGGCGGGCTGTTCCAAGAAGTACGCGCACAAGGCGCTGGACGCCAACGGGCCCGTCGGCCAGGAGGTCCGGGCGATGGCCGCGGCCTTGCGCTCGGCCGGCCCGGGGGAGCTGGAGGGCGTGCTCCAGAGGCAGGCTGCCACTGGACTGACGAGTCTTCAGGCCAAGTCGCTGCGGACGGTGTTGCTGCAACTGGCGAAGGCCAAGGAGGTGGACGTGGAGGACGTGTCGCAGTTCGGCCAGAACGTCTACCGTGCCTCGCTGCGGCTGCGCTCGGCCGGGGGTAGCTCGGTGAGCGTCTGCATGTTGCTGGTCCGCCCCGACGGGCGCCTCCGCTGGGCCGGGCGGAACTAGCGCTTGGTCAGGTCCAGTTTCAGGCTGCTCGCCAGCTCGTCGATCCGCGCGACTTCCTCCCGGGTCAGCGTGAACGCCACCGCGTGGGCGTTTTCTTTGGCCTGCTTGGCGTTCCGCGCCCCCACGAGCGCCGCCGTGATGCCCGGCTGGAGCAGCGTCCAGTGGATGACCACCTGGGCGACCGTCGCCTTGTGGGCGGAGGCGATGGGGCCGATCTCCTTCAGCATCGCGTTGACGCGTCGGATGTTCTCCGGCTTGAAGTATTGGCTCTTGGCGCGGTTGTCGCCCTCGGCGTACTGGTGGTCTTCGGTGAACTTGCCGGTCAGCAATCCGCGCTGGAGCGGGCTGTAGGCCAGCACCCCCAGGTCGTGCTCGCGGCAGAAGGGCAGGATGTTCGTCTCCATGTCCCGCCGGATCATGCTGTAGGGGCCCTGGTACGAGGCCAAGGGAATCACCTTCCTGGCCTCGTCGATCTCCTCGACGGCGAAGTTGCTCACGCCGGCGGCGCGAATCTTGCCGTCCTTGAGCAGCGCGTCCATGGCCGCCATCGTCTCGGCGACCGGCGTCGTGCCGTCGCGCCAGTGGCACTGGTAGAGGTCGATGTAGTCGGTCCTCAGCCGCTGCAAGCTCTGCTCGCATTCGGCGATCACGTCGGCCTTGCGCGCGTTTCGAAAGATCTTCACCGGCCTGCCGGTGGTGTCCGGGGGCTCGAAGAAGAACTCGCCTTCCTGCTTCTCCCACCGAAGGCCGTACTTGGTGAGGAGCTGCACCGCCTGGCGCTTTCGGCCGGACAGGACCCTGCCGATGATCTCCTCGCTGTAGCCAAAGCCATATACGGGCGCGGTGTCGATGGAGGTGACGCCCTCATCCAGGGCCGTCTCGATCGCGGCAATCGCGTCGGACTCATCCTGCTTGCCCCACATCCAACCCCCGATGGCCCAGGCCCCAAACGTGATGACCGAGACCGTCACGTCGCTGCTGCCCAGCCTGCGATATTCCATGAACGTGGCTCCCGGGGCCTGAGACGCTCGAAGGTTGAAACCACTATTATAGCCGCGATGCCCCTTGTGGCCAGGGGCGTTAAGGTGAGACCTCCAGGCGGAGGAAGTCGTACAGGATGGCCGATCGGGGCAGCGACAGGGGATTGTAGGGCTGGGGAGAGGGCGGGTCGGATTTGACCAGCTCCAGCGCCAAGACGTTTCGGCCCTGCCTCAGCAGGGCGGGGTCAAACTCGATCGTCCACAGGCGGTAGTGCCCGGCCTGGTTCGCCTCGCGGTAGACGCAGCCATCGTTAGGGAACTTCTGGCGCCCGACTTCAGTGTCATTGACCGATACGACCAGCTCCGGGTCGCGGGCAGCCCCGGCCAGGCCGATCAGCAGGTGCGCCTTGCCACTCTGCGCGGCGTCCAGATCGAACACGACCCGCCAGGTTGGCCGGTGCCAACTGCCGTCGGCCCGCTGCACGACGGGCTGGCAATAGTTCCAGTCGGTCCGCTCGTGGCTCGTCCCGATCTGGTAGGTCAGGTCATGGGGGAAGTCGGTCAGGTAGCGGTTCCACAGGCCGAACTGCCGTGGCTGGTCACCATGGCGGAATTCCGCGGCGGTCCGGTCGGGGGTACCGATCTGCCAGAGCTGCCGGCCGAAGCTTAGCGGCTGGAAGTCAATCGCGCCCAGGTCGGTCATCCGCTCGGCCTCGGCGGTGACGCCATCGCGACGCGGCTCGCCTGCATGACCGGGCAGGAACGCATAAAGTGTGTAGGTCCCGGGGCGCACGTGGGAGAGGGTGAAGCGGCCGTCCTGGGCGGTGCGCGCCCAGAACAGGTAGCCCTTGCCCTGGCTCTGCCAGTCCTGGTCGGGTGCGGCCAAGATCACGCAGGCGTCGGCGGCGGGGGCTTGGCCTTGCATGGTCACTCGCCCGGTCACTTGGCTGCGGATCAGCGGGTAGTCAGGATGGTCTACCCAGGAGTACGGCCAGGCGGCCTGCTCGCGGCGGGAGATGGCCTTGGCGTCGGCCCAGGCGGCCGCCGGCGTCTCGGCGCGGTTAAGGTAGATGAAGAACGGGCCATAAAACTTGGTCCACGCCTCGCCCTGGGCGAACTCCAGGCCCGCCCCCAGGCGGAAGTGGCCCGAGTGGAGCATCTTGAGCACGATCACCGCGTCCTCGTGGACGTGCAGGTCCTGCTTGGTGGGCCCGCCGTTGAGGTACTCGTTGCTGGCGGAGATCATCCACAGGCCCACCTGCGGCCCGGCGACGCCGTGGACGTGGTGGTTCTCCTCAAAGTCGGCCAGGTTGTACTTGGTCGCGATCCGGCCGCCGGGGAACATCACCGTCGCGTCGGTGACGGGCGTGACCTTGGCGCTGGGGTCGGAGAGCTTGGGGAACTCGCCGGCCATCTGGTCGTTGACGAAATAGTGCGTGAACAGGGCGTCCCGCAGCCGCAGGACGATTCGCGTCTGGATTAGGCTTCCCGGGGCGCTGTCTGTACCGCGGCGGCAGATGACGTACGCGTATACCCCGCTGTCCCCCGCCCGGAGCACGTAGTGCAGCTCCGTCTCAAACGGGAACACGTCGTCACCGGGGCTGGAGAAGGCCACGTCCACCAGGTCGTCGCTGCGGCGGACCAGGCGGTAGTCGCGCGGCCCGGTCCCGCGATAGCCGGCCTGGCGCGTCGAGGGGGTGGGCCCGCGGCCGTTGGCGTCGAAGGAGATGTTCCGGCCCTTGGCGCCGAACACGTCCGGTCCGTCGGTTCGACGCAGCGATGTGACCCGGCCGGTGGACCGCTCAATCACCAGCGCGAGCAGCCCATTGGCAAGCTCCACCGCCGGTTCCGTCTCAACGAGCGTGACGGGGGCGGGGGAGTTGGTGGGCTCGGATGCGGCGGCTGCGAGGGCCAGGGTGATTCCTGCGGCCAGAAGACTGCTGAACGCACTCATACGCGTGCCTCGAGGTCGTCATTGTGCCCCGGGGGTGGGCAAAAGAAAAGCTGCGGGCCTGAGGGCCCCGCAGCTTTTCTTTCAGAACAAGTTCACAGTGTGCCGTCGTTCGCTCGGCGTCACCGCCGGGCTATCCGTACGGACGAGGTCGTGCTGACTTGGTGCATCGCCCAGATCGCTCTGAAGGGCGTCCCCAGGCCCGGACAATCGGGCTTGGGGATCCCGGCGAAGCCTAGATGATCCTCTAGAAAGGAGGTGATCCAGCCGCAGGTTCCCCTACGGCTACCTTGTTACGACTTAGTCCCAGTCACCGAGCTCACCTTAGACAGCACTGAAACGTGCCGGCTTCGGGCGCTCCCGGCTTCCATGACTTGACGGGCGGTGTGTACAATGCTCAGGAACACATTCACCGCGGCGTAGCTGATCCGCGATTACTAGCGATTCCAACTTCATTGAGTCGAGTTGCAGACTCCAATCCGGACTGGGGCGCGTTTTTTCCGATTTGCTCCGCCTCGCGGCCTTGCGTCGGTTTGTACCGGCCATTGTAGCACGTTTGCAGCCCTGGGCATAAAGGCCATGAGGACTTGACGTCATCCCCGCCTTCCTCCGGTTTGACACCGGCAGTCTCGCTAGAGTGCCCG
>JALHTV010000205.1 GCA_022866005.1 Phycisphaerae bacterium | reverse complement strand
GGATGGCCTGGACTTCCTTGTCCTTTGCAGCGTCCATACCCAGCGCATACCGCGCCCATGCGGCTAGCGCCAGTCGGAATTCTCGGAAATTCTACATTTTCTTTCACGCATGTGTTGCGCGTGGGTGAACTCTTACGATAACACTATGTCCGACTTTGCAGCTTCAATCTACCCCCGAGGCGCCAGTGAGGTGCGCGGAACCCCGAGACAGGAAAACGCGGAATGGAGGACGTCGCGATGACCACCAGATATGCATGCCCCGGTGCTCTCGATCTGCTGTTGCGGCGGATCCTTGAAATGTGGGAGATTCTCGGCAGGATCTTCAACGACAAGGCCGAGGATCCCAATGCACCTTCCATTTGGGAGCAAACGCAATGGAGCATGCTTCAGCTACAGGAGGACATGGAGTACGACGGGACTGTCGAGCATGCCGCACAGTTAATCGCGGATTCCATCCGGCCGAGACGAACCCCCTGGGCGGCTATCCGCCTGAACGATGTAGTTGAGGCGATCCTGGACGTAACTGATGATCCGCACCGGGCACTCAGGAATGAGTTGCCAAGCCCCGAAGGGCTTCTGGATGCCATTCGTGACCGTCTGGACGCGAAGGCGAAGCCTGTAATCGTATCCTGCTGGGTGACGGACGATATGAGCAAGCCGGGGATGATCCGCGGTTTCCGGATAGACCGATGCGATCCATCGCCGTTTGGCATATGCTCTATCGTTGTCGGTGTAGAGGAAACGGACCCGCTGGTGCCCTTCCTGGGGAGATGTGGGACGAAGGTAAACATATGCGTCAAGGGCAAGGTCACAGGAGACGAGGTGGCCAAGGAGTTCTGGCTCTTCGCTGTTTCGTGTGGGTAGCCTTGGGGGGCCTGCCCCCCAACCCCCCCCCGGCATTTTGCGCTTTGGGGCCTGCCGGCAGGCGGGCAGAATAAGGCGAGCCAGCTCGGTTGGACCAAGCTGGCTCGTCTGCCGTATAGGCGCCTGAGTCGGCGCTCGAGTTGCGTGTCGACGCCGCCAACAATCTTGCCATTGGCTGCATAATAGAGGGAGTAATCCCACGCCGAAACCTTTGGCCGGCGCCAGCTTGTCGGCGGCGACTGACGCCGGAAGGCCCGGCGCCCTCTACTCTTGCTCCGCCGAGTCGGGAGGTGAGTCATGGATGACTCGCACCTGGACCCCAGGAAGGGGTTGGCGCTGCAGCACGCCAGCGAACGGAATCGCATGGAGAAGCTGCTGCTGGGCCAAGCGTATGAGCGGTTGTTGCCGGTGGTCTGTCGCAGCCTGAACTGCGGCTCGCCGGCGTGGCGATCCACGGGCTGGCCATCCGGGGAGTCGCTGGTGCCAGGCCGAGCGGCCGAAGGAGCGTGATCAGGATCATGCCCACGAGCAATTCCATCGGTCTGCGGGCGGCCATCTACGCCCGCGTCTCTTCCGATCAGCAGGCCCAGTGCGGCACGATCGCCAGTCAGGTGGCGGCGCTGGACCAGCGTGTGGCGGCCGACGGGCTGGTCTTGGAGGCAGAGCAGCGTTTTATCGATGACGGCTACACCGGCAGCACGCTGTTGCGGCCCGCGATGGAGCGTCTCCGCGACCAGGCCGCCGCCGGCGCGATCGACCGCCTCTACGTCCACTCCCCCGACCGGCTGGCGCGGCGGTACGCCTACCAAGTGCTGCTGGTGGACGAATTCCAGCAGTGCGGCGTGGAGCTGGTCTTCCTGAACCGCGCCTTGTCGCAGGGTCCGGAGGATGAACTGCTCTTGCAGGTTCAGGGCGTCGTGGCCGAATACGAGCGGGCCAAGATCATGGAGCGGTCGCGTCGCGGAAAGTTGCACGCCGCCCGCAGCGGCAAGGTGAACGTCCTGGCTCACGCGCCCTACGGCTATCGGTATCTTCCAAAGGCTCTGGCTGGCGGGCAGGCGACGATGAACGTCCACCTGGAGGAGGCCCGGGTGGTTCAGGAGATGTTCCGTTGGGTGGGCGTGGAGCGGTTGAGCATCAGCCAGGTGGCCCGGAAGCTCAAGGATCGCGGCATTGCCTCCCCGCGAGGCCGAAGCTACTGGGATCGCGGCACAGTCTGGGGCATCCTGCGGAATCCCACCTACAAGGGCCAAGCGGCGTTCGGCAAGCGGAAGATCGTCGAGCGCCAGGTCCGCTTGCGTCCCTATCGCCAGCAGCCCGAACAGCCGCGACGGCCGGTCAGCTACATTCGAACTCCCGCGGAGGACTGGATCTCCATCCCGGTCCCGGCGATCATTGATGCGGACCTGTTCGACGCCGTGGGCCGCCAACTCCAGGAGAACAAGCAGCGGCATCGTCTGGCCAAACAGACCCCGCGGTATCTGCTTCAGGGGCTGGTCGTGTGCGGGCAATGCGAGTTCGCCCTGTGTGGCCGGCGCGTACGGAACCGATGGTACTACCGTTGCGTCGGGAATGTCGCGCGGCGCATGACGGGCCAGAAGGTCTGCGGCAACCATTCCGTCCGCGGGGATCTGCTGGAGGAAGCGGTATGGAACGACGTCAAAGCTCTGCTGGCCGATCCGCAGCGGGTATGGGAGGAGTACCAGCGCCGCTTGGCGCCCGGCACCGGCCAGCAGGCCGGGAGCAAGCCCCGCGATCCACAGGCCATGGTCCGCCACGTGCAACGGCAGATCGGCCGCCTGATCGACGCCTACAGCGAGGGGCTGATCGGCAAAGAAGACTTCGAGCCTCGCGTTCGTGGCGCCCGGCAGCGCCTGGCCCAACTTCAGGCAGCCGCCGAATCCCTGGCCCGCCAAGAAGACCAGCAGCGACAGATGCGGCTGGTGATCGGGCAACTGGAGGCGTTCAGTCAGCAGGTCAGTGCCGGCTTGAAGGAAGCCGATTGGGCCATGCGTCGAGACTTGATCCGCACATTGGTCAAACGGATCGAAGTTGGCCCGGAGGAGGTCCGCGTGGTATACAGGGTCGGTGTAGGCCCTTTTGCCCTGGCCCCTAGACGGGGCCAAGCGCAAGATTGTTGGCGGCGTCCCCGCAGAGCTCTGTCCTCCGCTCAGGTGCCTTCGATGATACGTGGCCATGCGGGTAGGATTCAAGCCGATGCAGTCGCAGATGCAGTCGCAGATGCAGCAGTTGTTCCGGTTGGCGTTGGGGCTGGCTGAGCCGTGGGTGGTCAGCAAGATTGAGTTCTCTGACGAGCAGCACCAGTTGGATCTGTGGTTGGACTTCCCGGCCGCCAGCAAGTTCCCCTGCCCGCAGTGCGGCCGGGCCGGTTGCGGGGTCTACGACAGCACCGAGCGGACCTGGCGGCACCTGAACTTCTTCCAGCACAAAACGTTCCTGCACGCCCGCCAGCCGCGGATCGATTGTCCCGATCACGGGGTCAAGACCGTCGAGGTGCCGTGGGCGCGTCCGGGTGCGGGCTTCACGCTGCTGATGGAAGCGTTCATCCTGGTGCTGGTCCAGGGCGGGATGACTGCGACGCAGGCGGCCCGGCTGGTCGATGAGCACGACACCCGGCTGTGGCGGGTGCTCCAGCACTACGTGGAGAAGGCCCGGGCGGAGGCAGATTCCTCGGAAGTCACGACGATCGGGGTGGACGAGACCAGCCGGTCCAAGGGTCACAACTACATCACGGTGTTCATGGACCTGGAGGAGGACCGCCGTCGGGTGGTGTTCGCTACCGAGGGCAAGGATGCCGACACCGTCAAGCGGTTCCGGGAGGACCTGGAGGCCCATGGCGGCAAGGCCGAGCAGGTCCAGGAGGCCTGCCTGGACATGTCGGCGGCGTTCATCCGCGGGCTGACCGATCAGTTCCCCAAGGCCGAGTTGACGTTCGACAATTTCCATCTGATGCAGTTGCTCACCGACGCGGTGGACGAGACCCGCCGCGAGGAACAGAGGACGCACCCGGAACTCAAAGGCACCCGCTACGTCTGGCTGAAGAACGAATGGAACCACACCGCCGAACAGGCCAAGACCTTTGATCGGTTGCGGTCCAGCAAGCTGGCCACGGCGCGTGCGACGCACATCAAGAGCGTCTTCCAGGACCTGTTCGCCTGCGAGAGCGTGGCCGAGGCCGAGGGGCTGCTGAAGCGTTGGTACTTCTGGGCAACACACAGCCGGATCGCGCCGGTGATCAAGGCGGCCAAGACGATCAAGAAGCACTGGGCCGGGGTGCTGCGGTGGTTCATTTCGCGGATCAGCAACGGCGTGCTGGAGGCCATCAACAGCCTGATTCAGTCGGCCAAGGCCAAAGCCCGCGGCTTCCGCAACAGCCGCTACCTGATCACCATGGTCTACCTCATCGCCGGAAAGCTGGACTTCAAACTACCGAACGTGGGCTACGCTACCCACACAAAATAGCGAGGAGGCGGTTCTCCTGAGGAAGCCCTCAGCGATGGGCTTGCCAAGATGTGTGAGGAAAACCGAATCCCGGTTATTCGTGTTTT
>JALHTV010000204.1 GCA_022866005.1 Phycisphaerae bacterium | reverse complement strand
GCGTTCTCCAGCTCCCGGACGTTACCCGGCCAGGAGTAGCGCTGCATCCGCTCCATGGCCTCGCTGGTGATGCCCTCGATGGGCTTGTCGGTCCCCTGGAGATACTTCAGCAGGAAGTAGTCGACCAGCAGCGGGATGTCGGCGATCCGCTCGCGCAGCGGCGGCAGCTCGATGGTCACCACGTGGATGCGGTAGTACAGGTCCTTGCGGAACCGCCCCGCCTCCACCTCGGCCGCCAGATCGCGGTGGGTGGCCAGGACCACCCGCACGTCCACGTGCTGGGTGGTGTTGCTGCCGACCGGCTCGAACGAGCGCTCCTGGAGCACGCGGAGGAGCTTGACCTGGAGCTGGGGGCTGGCGGTGGCCACCTCGTCCAGGAAGATCGTCCCGCCGTCGGCGGCCGCGAACTTGCCCTGCTTGTCGCTGATGGCGCCGGTGTAGGCCCCGCGGACGTGCCCGAACAATTCGCTTTCCAGCAGGGTGTCGGGCAGGGCGCCGCAGGCAACCTCCACGAAGGGCGCCTCCCGGCGCGACGAGCGCGCGTGGACCGCCCGGGCGATCAGACTCTTGCCCGTGCCGCTCTCACCGGTGATGAGCACGGTCGTCCGGCTGTCGGCCACGGCCTCGATCAGCTCGAAGACCTTGGCGATGCGGTAGTGTTGCCCGATGATGTCCCCATAGGTGAACCGGTCCGCCAGCGCCGCCCGCAGGCGGCGGTTCTCCGCCTGGAGCTGCCGCTGCTGCAACGCCCGCTGCACCGCCAGGCGCACGTCGTCATCGACGATCGGCTTGGTCAGATAGTCATAGGCCCCCTGCTTGATGGCCTCCACGGCGGACTCGATCGTGCCGTAGCCGGTGATGAGGATGACCATCACCTCCGGAACGTGCGCCTTGACGTAGCGCAGCAGCTCAAACCCGTCCGTCCCGGGCATGGAGACGTCGGTGAGGACCAGGTCGTATCGCCCGGCCTGGAGACAGTGCGCCCCCTGCGCGACGCTGGTGGCCGTGGTGACGTCGTACCCGTCCAGGCGAAGGAAGCTGCCCAGGCTGTCGAGGATGATCTGGTCGTCGTCCACCAGCAGGATGCGCGTGGCGCTATTGGGGCTGTCACCGGCTGTCTGGGGCATCGGTCAGTCTCCCTTCACCGCGGCCGCGCGGAGGCGGACCGGCACCGTGATCGCGATGGCCGCCCCGCCTCCAGGCCGCGGGGCCGCCGCGATCGTCCCCCCCAGGGCGGCGACGATCTCGCGGCTGATCGCCAGACCCAGCCCCACGCCCGCCCCGGGGGGCTTGGTGGTGTAGAACGGCTCGAAGACGCGCCGCGCCTGCTCGTCGGTCAGGCCGCAGCCGGTATCCGCGAACTCTACCGTGCAGCGGCCCTGGACCCGATGTGCGTGGATCGTCAGCACCCCGCCGGCGGGCATGGCGTCCAGGGCGTTCTTGATGACGTTGCAGAAGACCTGGAACAGCCGCGCGTCGGCCCCCGTGTCGCCGGCGTCGGCCAGGTCGCACGCGACGGTCACGCCCGTCGCCTCGGCCCGCGGGGCAAAGGCCGAAACGGCCTCCCCGAGCAGGCTGCCCAGCGTCTCGTGGCCCCCGCTGCTCTCGTTCAGCACGTCGTGGATGATCCCGGCCATCCGCAGCAGCCCCTCGCGGGCCTTGGCCAGATGCTCCTTGGCCTGATGGGCCTGACGCGGCTTGCCCTCCAGCGCGCGCAGGGCCAGGCCGATGTACCGCAGCACCCCGTCGAGGGGGGTGTTCATCTCATGGGCCGTACGGGCGGCCACTTTGCCCTCAGCGGCCAGCCGCTCGCAGACCGCCAGCCGGCGCTGGGCCGAGGCCCGAAGCGAGGCATCCTCCACCACCACCAGCACCGCAGGCCCGCCCTCCTCAGCCGACGGCTGGCACAAGGACGAGTCCAACGCCCGCAGGTACACGTCCGCCAGCACCCGCCTGCCCCCCGCACCGGCCAAGGAGACGTTGCGGTAGACCACACCCCCCGGCTCCGTCGGCAGCGACGCGACATCGCAGGCCCAGTACAACTCGCCGGGGTCGCTGCCGCGAAGCACCTGCCCGAGGTGGTCTCCCCGGGGCAGGGACCGGGTGGCCTCAAGATTGCGGAAGACGATCGCCCCGCCGGCTTGGCAGACCAGGACCGCCTGCGGCAGCAGGTCCAACGCCGACCACGCGAGCTTAGGATCGTCTGTGCGCATGGGGCCTGCGCACCCCTTTCGGGAGCGCCTGTTGCCTTACGTCAACATGTGTTTCTTTCGGTAAACATTTTGACCTTCATGAGCAGGTTTTTTGGCAGTCCGCCGAACTGCGCACCGCCGGAGCGCGGGGGCTCTGCGCTGGGAGTAGCCCCCCCGAGCCGGCTGGGGCGACCAGAACGCGGGCCAGTCCCCGGCCGGGCGCGCGGTCCTGGCCCGGCGTGGGGTATACTGAGCGGCCTATCCTCCTGCGGTGGACCGCGGAGGGTCAGTGGAGCCATGGCGCATGGCCGAGCGAGCTGTGATCTTTGACATGGACGGGGTGCTGGTCGACAGCTACCGCCCGCATCTGCACGCGTGGCAGCGGATGGCCGCCGCCCACGGGCTGGAGATCACCGAGGCCCAGTTCGCCGCCGGCTTCGGCAAGACCGGGAGGGAGAACATCACCGCCCTGTGGGGCGACCGCGTCCGGCCGAAGGACGTCCAGGCCCTGGACGACGAGAAGGAGGCCTGTTACCGGCAGATCATCGAGGAATCGTTCCCCGAGATGCCCGGCGCGGGCCGACTGATGCGCGAGCTGCACGAGGCGGGCTTTGCGTTGGCGATCGGCTCCTCCGGCCCGGCGGCCAACGTCGAGGTCGTCGTGCGGCGCCTGTCGCAGGGGTGCCTTCTTGGCGCGACCGTGCACGGGCTGGAGGTGCCGCGCGGCAAGCCCGACCCGGCCATCTTCCTGCTGGCCTCCCGCAAGCTGCACGTGGCGCCGGTCCGCTGCGTGGTGGTGGAGGACGCCCCCGCCGGGATCGTCGCCGCCCGCGCCGCGGGGATGCCCGTCATCGCCGTCACCGGCACCGCCCCACGCGAGCAGCTCAGCGGGGCGGACCTGGTCGTCAATTCACTCGTCGAACTATCTGCCCCCGCCATCGCCGCGTTGCTAGACCGACCGCGCGACCGACGGTAACGGCCAACGCCAAAGGCATTCGTTCTCGACACAGAGGACACAGGGGTTCAGAGAACCGAAGAACACAGATATCTTGTCGTGACGTGGGCCGTGAAAATCTTTCCCTATCTCTGTTCCTCTGTCCCTCTGTGTCGCTCCTAGTCAACCGCAGGAACTCCCGCGCGCTCAGCGACGGGGCAACAGGCGCGGTTGACGCCGACGACGCCGGGCCATATAGTCGACAAGGACAGGGCCGGCCTCCATCACCCGCTGCATCTTGGAGAGGTGGCTGAGTGGCTGAAAGCGACGGTTTGCTAAACCGTTATACGGAGTCAAATCCGTATCTCGGGTTCGAATCCCGACCTCTCCGTTTCCGATGCGCCTTGATTCCGTCTTCCACCCCTCTTGACCTGGCGCCGGGGCCAGAACCCGAGGCGTCGCGAAGCGACGCTCCGAGGGTTCGACGCGGCGCAGCCGCGCCGCGAAGCGAATCCGGACCTCTCCGTTTCCATTGCGGATTGCGGATTTCGGATTGCGGATTCAGGGAGCACGGCGGGGGAGCCTGCCTCTAGAGTCGCTGCCACGGTATTGCGGTAGTCCGGTAGACGGGCGACAGCCCGCGCCACGCGGGGGTCCTAGCGACCTGGGGGTTCCCTGGCCGGGGGAAAGCGATAGACGGAGAGCCTGCCCGGCCCGCGGTGCTTGTAGGGTCTCAGCAGCTCGTATTCCTCCAGACTGGGCTGGCCCAGGCGCTCGGTCAACTGCCGGAGGTAGAGCTGGAGTTGCCCCTGCCGCTGCTCCATCCCCCCGGGCTCGGACGAGCGGGGCGTTTCGTAGTAGACCACCCACGTGTCCCCGGCGACGGGGCGGACCTGCTCGGGGGGGACCGTCCAGCGAACCGCAGCCCGCGAGAACGTGTGCATGTAGAACCAGATCGGCGCGCAGTCGGGGCCCTCAAAGTGCGGCAGGAATTGGCCGTAGTCCTTGGCGTTGGCTATCAGGACCTGGTCGTCGGGCGAGAACTTGGCGGCGATGGCCTGGGTGGTCTGGCGGGCGCTGAGGTTGCTCGCGCGCTTATAGGGCCAAATGATGTCGCTCGCCAGCCCGCCCAGGGCCCAGATCACCAGCGCCGCGACCGCGATGCGGACCGCCGTGGTGCGGGCCGGGATGGGAACGAATCGCCGGAAGATCGCCATCAGCCCCGCCCCGGCCAGCAGGCAGAAGCTGGGCGCCATGAACAGCATCACGCGGGCGCTGGTGCCGTAGGGGTACTTCTGCATCGCCGCCGCAGCCAGCGCCGGCAGCAGCGGCGACAGCAACAGGATGACCAAGTCGCGGCGCCGGCGGCGCCACAGCGACGCCGACCCTGCAATGACCACCAGCAGCGTCGCCGTGCTGCCAAGGTGGTTGCCCCCGACCGGGTAGGCCATCATGTTGCCGGCGTGCACTCTCACCAGCCACCAGGGAATCAGCCAGGGCCGGTCCAGCGGGGGGAAGGATTCCTTCCAGGTGGGGATGGCCCAGTACCAGAGGTTGGCTCGGGCGGTGGGACCCGCGAAGACCTGATACATCCAGGCGAAGCTGGCGGTGGCCACGACGGCGAAGATCGCCAGCGGCACGAATTGGCGCGGGCGGCGGGTGGCCAGGGAATGCCAGCCCAGGAAGATCGCCACACCGCCGACGACAAAGGCCGCCGGCAGCGACAGCCACACCGCCGCGGCGCCCAGGGCCGTCAGGGCGACCCACAGCCCCACCGATCCCGGGCGCTGCTTGAGGCGCCAGGCTAGGTACATCAACGCGACGGCCGCGGCCATGTCACCGGCGTAGGGCTTGACCTCCACACCGTGGCGGACGGGATAGTACGCCGCCGCCAGGACGGCCATCCCCAGCAGGGCCGTTCGGCGGTCCAGGGCCTCGGCGGCGAGGCGCCACGTGAGCAGAAAGGCCGCCAGGCCGCTCAGCATCGGCAGCAGATGCAGGGCCCACTCGCTCAGCCCGAGCACCTTGGTCACGGCCAACTCAGACCAGAGAAAGCCGATCGAGACGACCTGGCCGTGCTCCAGCGGCGGGCGAAGCATGTCGGCGAAGTCGCGATCCAGGAGGTTGACGGCCACGAACCCCTCATCGCCCCACAGCGGCCGGCGGGCCGCATAGCGCCCGACGCGCCAGGCCACTCCCGCCAGCAACACCACGACCATCAGCCCCTGCGGTGAAAGCAACGCCCGCGCGAAGGCCGACCGTCGGGCGGGAGATTGCCGCTGCGGGGGGTGGACACCATCATCATGCCTGGAAGTCATGCCGGTATGATAGGGATCGGCTGCTGAATGGCAAGCCGCGCGGCGGCCAAGGTCGGCGATCCGCCAAGCACGGCGCTAGCCTGGGCGGCTACGGCGGGGGGAAGGTGACCGAGAGCATGGCCTCGACGTCCATGGGATCGACGCCGTAAAGCTGCTGTTGGCGCCGGCGTTCGACGGCGTCGGCCTCGATCTCGCCCTCCAGCGGCAGCGCGACTCTCCGGCCGCCCTCCAGGGCGGACTGGCGGCAGGCGAGCTCGGCCATCAGGCTCATCAGCGCGTCGCGCTCGTCGAACTCACCTTTCCGCAGCCCGCGCACCGCCAGGGCGAAGTCCACCATGTGGTCCATGATCGCGCTGCCGTAGTACTCGTTGCGGTGCTCCGGCAGCGGGTCGGGGCGGTAGGGGTTGACGTACTGGAGGCGCCCTGCGGGCGTGTCGGCGTAGATGGAGCACCAGCGCCCCTCGACGATCTCCATGACCACCGGTGTGATCTGATCGGCCCGGCCATGGCCGCGTCGGCCGGCGGGGACGTCCTGGAAGGCGGCCTCCGAGCAGCGCCGCAGCTCCGTGACCGTGGCCGTCGAGTCGGCCCAGGTGTGGCCCGGCGCACGATGCACCAGCGTGCCGCGCGTGCCCTGCCACTCCGCGTACCCCGGCCGGGGGTGGCGCCCCAGGAAGCCCTTGATGTTGGCGGCCTGGTCGACGGCCATCAAGCCCTCCGGGAACTGGATGAACCGCGCCCGGAACACCTCGCGCTGGTGCAGCCGCACCGGCCGCGAGCGGAAGGCGGGGTGCTCCATCTCGTGGTGAATCGCCTGCACCCACAGCGGGTGCGATCCGGCGAAGGCGATCCACCGCGAGGCGCTGTGATAGCCGGCGTGGTCGTTGTAGATGAAGATCCGCTTGATGGCCCCCAGGTAGCCGCTGTCGCGGACCACGGCGGCGAAGCGGTCGATGGGGAAGCGGAAGAAGTTCTCCGCCACGCGGCAGACGACCTTGCCCGCTTCGGCGGCGGCGACCATGTCGCGCCCTTGGGCAAGCAGGGAGCACCAGGCCGTCTCCACGTGGTTGTGGATGCCGTGGTGCGACAGGTACACCGAGATCGAGTGGTGCGAGGGGATCGGCGTGACCACGACGGCCGCCTCCATCGGGCGGCTGGCGACGAGCTGGCGGATATCATAGAACGCCGGCACGCCCGTCAGGGCGGCGGCCGCGTCGGCGTGCTCTTTCACCGGGTCGCACACGGCCGTCAGCACCATCCAGG
>JALHTV010000203.1 GCA_022866005.1 Phycisphaerae bacterium | reverse complement strand
GGCCTGGGGGGCCTCGAAGGCGGGTATCAGCGTCACGGTCACGTTGCCCTTGGCCAGCTCGCCGGGGACCGTGCCGTCGCCGCTGATGTAGGTGTTCTCGCAGGCGGTGTGCTCGATCCGGCCTTGGGTGCCGTTGAAGGCGACCTTGTAGCCCTCGTAGGGGCTGTAGGCGTGCAGGAAGTAGTTCAGCAGCGCCCCGCGGCGGTAGCGGACGGTGACGGACATGGTGTCCCAGATGTTGATCTCCTCCGAGAACACGCAGCGGTCGCGGAAGTAACCGTCCTGGTTCTCGTTGTCCAGGTACAGGGCCTTGAGGTCCTTGGCGGCGGCCAGGTCCAGGTAAAACGGGCAGCGCGATTTGGCGGGGCAGTCCAGGCAGCGCTCGGCCCGGTCGTCCAGGCCCAGCCGAGCGGCCGTGGCGGGGGTGTAGTAGGCCAGCGACGCGTGGCAGAAGGCTTCTTGGGGGATGTCGTCGATCCACCAGTTCACCAGGTCGAAGTGGTGGGTGGCCTTGTGGACCAGCAGGGAGCCGGAGTTCTCTCTCCGGCGGTGCCACCGGCGGAAGTAGTCCGCCCCGTGCTGCGTGTTCAGCAGCCAGCAGAAGTCCACGCTGAGCACCTCGCCGATCGCCCCGTCCATGATCATCTTGCGGACCTGGCTGCGCGGCGGGGCGTAGCGATAGTTGAAGGTCACCTGGCACTTCCGGTGAGTCTTGGCTGCGGTTTCAAGAATCCTCCGGCAGCGGACCTCGTCGGTGGTCATGGGCTTTTCGGTGACGACGTCGCAGCCGAGCTCCATCGCGCGGCAGATGTAGTCGCTGTGGGTGACGTCCATGCTGGTGACCACCACGATGTCGGGGCGGCAGTCGGCGATCATCCGGTCGAACTGATCCGCCCGGTAGGTGGGCACGGGCACCAGGCCCTTGGCCCCCAGGGCCTTGTTGCGAGCGTCCATGCGACCCTGGTTGGTGTCGCACAGGGCCACCAGCCGGCAGTGCTCCTTGAACGTCTCGGTGATGGCCTTGGTGAACATCTGGCTTCGATGGCCGATGCCGACCTGGGCGTAACGCTTTGCCGAGGCCGGTTGCTTCGCCGGTGCCATTCGCGTCGCTCCTTGGGTATCTGGTGCGGCCTGTTGCGTGCCCGCGGAAACCGATGACTATACCGCAACCGACCCTGCGACAAAAGCCCCAGGGCAGGGGCTTGCCAGGCCGGAGAGTCAACGGCCGCGCCAGCCGTCAGATCAGACGATGGGCGCTCTGGCGGCTTACTTTCCCGCCGAAGACTCTCCACCATGGCAGCCTCTGGGGACCGCGTTGATGCGTTGACGGACAATAGGACGCTGTGCTACAAGCACCTCGCTCATGAAGATCGGTTTTGCAGTCCTGCCTAAGTTGCTCAGGCCCAACAGCGTCAAGGCCCCGGCGGACATCCACGTGTCCCGGGTGCTGGTGGAATGCGCGCCGTTGTCGGCGGGGGAGACCCTGGCGAAACTGCAAAGCTCCTCGCAGGGGTTGTCTGGCGAAGAGGCTCATCGCCGGTTGGAGGAGCACGGCCCGAACGTGGTCGCCCGCGAGAAGAGGCACACCTGGGTGGGCCTTCTGGGCCGCGCGCTGGTCAACCCGCTGGTGATCCTGCTGTCGATTCTCGCGACGGTGGCCTACGTCACCGGAGACTTTCGCGCGGGCACCGTCATGGTGGCCATGGTGGTGCTCGGTGTGGTGCTGCGGTTCGTTCAGGAGGCCAAGGCGGACGCCGCGGCCGCACGGCTGAAGGCGATGATCCGAGTGACGGCCACGGTCATCCGGGAGGGGATGGCCCGCGAGATCCCCCTGGCCGAACTCGTGCCGGGCGACGTGGTGAAGCTGTCGGCCGGGGACATGATCCCGGCGGACATCCGAGTGCTGGGCTGCAAGGACTTGTTTGTCATCCAGGCCAGCCTCACCGGTGAATCGCTGCCCATCGAGAAGACCGACGCCCCGGCCAACGGCGGGGGCCGTTCGGCGCTGGACCTGCCGAACGTGTGCTTCCTGGGGACTAGCGTGGAGCGCGGCACGGCGACCGCCCTGGTCGTCGCGACGGGGCTGAACACCTACCTGGGGGCGATGTCCAAGGCCCTCGTCGGCCAGCAGGTCCAGACCAGCTTCGACATCGGGGTGAACCGCTTCACCTGGCTGATGATCCGCTTCATACTGGTCTTGACCCCTCTGGTGTTCGTGGTCAACGGCCTGACCAAGGGCGACTGGAAGGGGGCCTTCTTCTTCGCCCTGGCGGTGGCGGTCGGTCTGACGCCCGAGATGCTGCCCATGATCGTGACGGTGTGCCTGTCTAAGGGCGCCATCGCGATGAGCCGCAAGAAGGTGATCGTCAAGCGGCTTCACTCCATCCAGAACCTCGGCGCGATGGACGTGCTGTGCGCCGACAAGACCGGCACGCTCACGCTGGACCGGGTCATCATTGAGAAGCACTGCGACGTGGTTCGCAAGGAGGACGAGGAGGTTCTGGGGATGGCCTATCTCAACAGTTACTTCCAGACCGGCCTGAAAAACGTGCTCGACCGGGCCGTACTGGACCACCGCGAGGTGCACGCGGAGATCAACGTCTCGCAGTGGGAGAAGGTGGACGAGATCCCCTTCGACTTCTCGCGCCGGTTGATGTCGGTGGTCGTCGAGACGCCCCAGGACACCTATCGCATCGTCACCAAGGGCGCGCCCGAGGAGATATTCAGGCGGTGCACCCAGTTTGAGCTGAACGGAGAGCTTCAGCCCCTGGAATATGTGTTCATCCAGGATCTCAAGGAGGAATACGAGGCCCTGAGCGAGGACGGGTTCCGCGTTTTGGCCCTCGCCTACAAGGACGTGCCCCGCAAGGCCGCCTACTCCCAGGCCGATGAGTGCGACATGATTCTCCGGGGATACCTGGCTTTCCTGGACCCGCCCAAGGAGACCGCCCGCCCGGCCCTGGAGGCCCTGCGCCAGCACGGTGTGTCGGCCAAGATCCTCACGGGGGACAACGAGCTGGTCAGCAAGAAGATCTGCCACGAGGTCGGCCTGCCCACCGAACGCATCCTTCTGGGGTCGCAGGTCGAGACGATGAGCGACTCGCAGCTTGCCGAGGAGGCCGAGCAGGTCACGCTGTTCGCGCGATTGTTACCCATGCACAAGCAGCGGATCGTCCGGGCCCTTCAGAGCAAGGGCCACGCGGTGGGCTTCCTGGGTGACGGCATGAACGACGCGCCCGGCCTGCGGGCGGCGGACGTGGGCATCTCCGTCGATTCGGCCGTCGACATCGCCAAGGAGTCCGCCGACGTCATCCTCCTGGAAAAGAGCCTGCTGGTGCTGGAGGAAGGCGTCCTGGAGGGCCGAAAGGTCTTCGCCAACATCCTCAAGTACATCCGCATGGGCGCCAGCTCCAACTTCGGCAACATGTTCAGTGTCCTGGGCGCCAGCGCCTTCCTGCGCTTTCTGCCGATGGCCCCCATCCAAATCCTGACCAACAACCTGCTGTACGACTTCTCGCAGGTGGCGATCCCCACCGACGAGGTAGACCACGAACAGATCGCCCGACCGCGGCCGTGGGCCATGAAGGAGATCACGCGGTTTATCCTGTTCATCGGGCCTTGCAGCTCGGTGTTCGACTACACGACCTACTTCCTGATGCTTTGGGTCTTTGGGGCCTGGAACAACCCCGCCCTGTTCCAGACGGGCTGGTTCGTCGAGTCCCTGCTGACCCAGACGCTGATCATCCACATCATCCGAACCAATCGCCTCCCGCTGCTGCAAAGCCGGGCGAGTTGGCCGCTGATCGTCACCACGGCCGTCGTCATAATGATTGGCGTGTGGCTGCCGTTCTCACCGGTAGCGGGGGCCCTGGGCTTCAGGCCGCTGCCGGGGCTCTACTGGCCGCTGATCCTGTTGACCCTGTTGTGTTACACAGTCCTGACTCAACTAGTGAAGATGTGGCTGCTTGCCCGCAAGTGGATCTGACCCGGGCCGTGATGCCGGGAGGGTCCCGGGTGGAGCGAAGCCAGCGCGCTGGGGCAGGGGCCTCGTCTCGTTGCAGAATAGCCTGCCAGGCTCGGCCCTAGCGCTTCGGCCGGATGAGTGTCGCGGCACCGAGGCCCAGGAGCGCCAGGGTGGCCGGTTCGGGCAGGGGCGCTCCTTGCGGCTGCGGCGCCTCCGTCGGCAGCGTCCACATCCAGTTGCCGCCCATCAACGCCAGGTCGCTGCCATCCACCAGCCCATCACCATTGAAGTCGCAATCCTCCCAGGCCATCAGACGCTTCATCCAGTTGCCGCCCATCAACGCCAGGTCGCTGCCATCGACCTGGTGGTCGCCGTTGAAGTCGCCATCGGCCCAGGTCGTCCCAGTCTTCATCCAGCCGCCGCCCATCAGGGCCAGGTCCCCGCCGTCGACCTCGTCGTCGAGGTTGCAGTCGCCGGCGACGGGGCGCAATTCGCCCTTCATCCAGTTGCCGCCTATCAGCGCCAGGTCGCCGCCGTCGACCTCGTGGTCGCCGTTGGCGTCACCGGCCGTGAGTCCCCAGAACCTGAGCTGGTACCCATAGGTGCTGGGGTCCTGCATGAAGGCGCCACCGCTGAAGAACGGCAGCAGCACGCCGTTGGGGTCCTTCCCCGGGGCAAGGGTGATGTTTGTGGTGATCTGCGTCGGCGTGCCCGTTATCTCGCTGCCCGCCCCGGTGATGATCGCCAGCGCGTCACCCTCCCTGGGCCGGTAGTCGGAGGAGAGCATCTCAATCGTGCGGTAGCCGCCCCCGCCGAGGTTGACCGTGCCGCGTTGGACCTGAATGCGGGAGAAGCTGCTCGCCCCGGCCAGTTGCAGGGAGATCCTGGCCGTGCCGCCGGCGGCGGTGCTGGCGGTGGTCAGCCCGCCGACCACGAACGTGGCGTCCTTGCCGAGCACCAGCGCCGCGTTACCCTTGTTGATACCCAGGGTTAGTGTCTTGCTGGCATGGAAGCTGCCGCCGGTGACCTCGAGCACGCCGGTCGCGGTGCGGGGGTCGCCGAGCAACTTGTTGTAGCCCACCAGCACGCTCTGGGCGGCGGAGCTGGCGATGACGAACGTCCCGCCGGTCATCCTCACCGTGCCGCGAGCCTCGGAGCTGGCCGAGTTGCTGTTGCCGATGCGGAGCGATTTGGTGCCGATCAGCTCCACCGATCCGCCGCTGATCAGCAGGCTCCCCTCGGCCGGGCCGTTGGAGCCGCCCAGGCCGATGTCGCTGTCGGTCTGCTCGCCGCTGGCCGCGCCGATCCGCAACAAGCCGTCGGAGATGGCATAAGTGCCCACGCCGCTGTCTCGGCCGATCTGGAGGAACTTGCTGGCATAGACTTCCCCGCCGCTTTGGGTCATCTCACCGATCGCGGCGGCGCTGGGGTCGCTGCCGTAGCCGATGACCACACCGGCCGACTTGGTGCCCCAGACGGTGCGCACCGTCCCGCCGGTCACCCCGAACGTGCCGCGCCCGCCGACGCCCACGCCGAGCTCTCCACCGGCGGACGTGTTGCCGATGGTCACCAGACCCCCGGACAGGTCGAAGTAGCCCCACGCCTCGCTATCGCCGGTCGAGACGGCCAGGGACTCGCCCACGCCCATCTTGAAGCGGCTCTCCAGCGTCCCGCCGCTCATCCCGTAGGTCACGGTGCCCTGGTAGGGGCGGAGCCCATTGCTGACGTTGGTGGCCGCGGCCTCGGCGATGTGCGTGAAGACGGTGCTCACCCTCCCGCCAGTCTGGAGGATGTTCGCCCCGTAGGCGCTCTGCTGGCGGAAGTTCACGTCGATGCCGGCCTGGCCCGGATGGGTCTCGCCCACGCGGTTCAGGTACAGATTCGCACCCTCGGTGATCACCAGCGTGCTGGGCAGGCCGGTGGGGATCATCACGCCGTAGCTGGGATCGTTGGGGTCGCCGACGCTATAGTCGCGCACGGTGTCAGCGTGGGGGCCGACGATCAGGTTCGCGATCGTACCCGCGGCGGCGTTGAGCGTCACGGTGCGGCCATTGCTGACGTAGGCCGACTCGTCGCGCCAGGTGTTGGGGTCCAGGATGTCTTTGCCTCCCGGGGCCTCCCAGTTGCTCGGCACGCGGACGTGGCTGGGATCCAGCACGTAGTAGCCTGAAGGGTCGTGGACCAGCTCCTGCCAGTTGCTCGCCAGGTTCCACGTGCCGTTGGTGCCGACGTACTGCATCATGGCTTCCAGCGCCATTGCACTGGAGACCGGGATGGCCAAGGCCGCCAGCACGGCGGCGCAACGCATCAGGCCTGTCATGATGTTCTCCTTGTGGCGGACCGCTCGGCCCAAGCCCCCGCCGACCGGCGGCAGGCAAGCGCCCCAGCCGCGCCGCCGGCTTGGTGTGCACAGGCCAAATCCGCCCGCTGGCCGCCGTGCCCAGCCCACAAGCAGGGCCGGTGCGGCGGCTGCGCGATGGAGCCCGAGGCCAATAACCTCCGTTGGCCAGGCGGCACGTCGAGACCCCGCCTGAGCTTATCGCTTATAGCCTATCGCCAAACCCCCTGCCTGTCAACGCCTATGGCAGCCCCAAACCGCCCCCCGACCGCCGCGGCTGGGCAGACCCGTATCGTCGTTTGGCTGAACTGCCCTGCCGGGGCCTCCTGGGCGGGCCCGGGGGAAACGGCTTTCGGCCTGGGGGGGCGGCGGCTATCATCTCAGACCCGGCCCGACGGAGCGCCCGCCCCGTGCCGCCGGGCCTTAGTGGCCGCGTGGAGCTGTCCCGTGAGTGGCGACAAGCTGCCACGACCCCTGCGTGGGATCATCCCGCCGATGGTGACGCCGCTGCTGGACCGCGACACCCTGGACGCCGCCGGGCTGGGGCGGCTGATCGAGCACATCCTGGCGGGCGGGGTGCATGGGCTGTTCATCCTGGGTACGACCGGCGAGGCCCCCAGCCTGAGCTATCGTCTGCGGAAGGAGCTGATCGGCCGAGCGTGCGCCCAGGTGGCCGGGCGCGTGCCGGTGCTGGTGGGCATCACCGACACCTCGTTCGTGGAGTCCGTGAACATCGCCCGCGAGGCCGCCGCGGCCGGGGCGGCGGGCCTGGTGCTAGCGACGCCGTACTACTTCCCCGCCGGCCAGCCCGAGCTGCTGGAGTACCTCCAGCACCTCACTCCCGAGCTGCCGCTGCCGGTGTTCCTCTACAACATGCCCACCCACACGAAGCTGTTCTTCGAGCCCGACACCGTCCGCCAGGCGGCCGAGATCCCCACCGTGGCCGGCCTGAAGGACAGCTCCTCCAACATGATCTACTTCCACCGCCTCCAGGGCCTGTTCAAAGATCGCCCGGACTTCTCGCTGCTGATCGGGCCGGAAGAACTGCTGAGCGAGACGCTGCTGCTGGGCGGGCACGGGGGCGTCAGCGGCGGGGCGAACCTCCACCCCCGGCTGTATGTGGACCTGTACAACGCCGCCGTGGCCAAGGACCTGGACGCGGTGGCCGAGCTGCACCGGCGGGTCATGCAGATCAGCATGACCATCTACAGCGTGGGGCGCTATGGCTCCAGCGTCATCAAGGGCATCAAGTGCGCCTTGTCGCTCCTGGGGATCTGCGACGACTTCATGGCCGAGCCGTTCCACCGCTTCCGCAAGCCGGAGCGCGAGCTGGTCCAGCGCCACCTGATCGATTTGGGCCTGCTCCCGCGTCAGTAGCGCCGGTGAGCCCCTGCCCCGCCGCCCTCGTTGACACAAGGCCGAGGCGTGGTATCATAGCGTCTTGGCCCGTTTTGTCAGGGGGGGGAGCCTGTATGAGTCTGGAGGCGCCTGGCTATGCGACGTGCACCCCGCGCAGTTGTGCCCAAGGGCATCTCGCTGGATTCGGGGTACTTGTGCCCCATCGGTGAGGTGGAAGACCTACCATGAGGCACTGGAGACTTGGCGGTCTGGCCGCTGTCGCGGCCATCGGGGTTGTCGGTGCGTTCCTGGCCGGTCCGGCCCGCGCAGGGGACTGCCACTGGGTCCATGACCCGAGCACGCCCGGAGACTGGTTCGATCCGAGCAACTGGACCCCGGCTCCCCCGGGAGTGATGGACGCTGCCTTCTTCGACGATGGCGGCACCGCCGTCATCGCCGGAGGCAGCATCGGGATAGACCACCTGACCACGGGCAGCGGGCGTGGACTTGCGGCGCTGGTCACGCAGTCCGGGGGGACCACCGCGGTGAGGTACACGGTCCAGCTGGGTTTCGCCCCCGGGCCCACCGGGGCCTATGTGCTCAGCGGCGGTTCGCTGACGTCGAGCGACGAGTATGTGGGATACTTGGGAACGGGCATCTTCGTGCAGTCGGGGGGGACCAACATAGCGCGGAGCACTCTGGAGCTGGCCCGCTCCCCCGGAGCAACGGGAGCCTATGACCTCAGCGCCGGCTCGCTCGGCGCCGAGTTCGAGCATGTCGGGTCTTGGGGTGTCGGGACCTTCACTCAGTCCGGCGGGACCAACTCCGTGGCTAATCTCCATCTGGGTGCGGGCGCGGGGACCGGAACCTACAGCCTCACCGCCGGATCGCTCGGGGCGGGGACCCTCTACCTGGGGGGGGCCGGCACCGGAAGCTTCATTCAGACCGGTGGAACCAACTTGGTGGCGTCGAATCTGTACCTGGCCACCACCGTCGCCGGCACAGGATCGTATGAGCTGGCGGCAGGCTCGCTTTCCTCCCATACCCTGTTCGTGGGTTCCCACGGGACGGGCAGCTTCAACCAGACCGGCGGGATCAACACGAACCGGCTGGGAGGGTCTCTGGTACTGGGACAGTATGACGGATCGCTAGGGAGCTACACCCTCAGCGGTGGATCGCTTCGCTCGACGAAGGAGCACGTGGGGGTCAGCGGGACGGGCAGCTTCACCCAGTGCGGTGGCACCAACGTGACGATGAGCCTTGCCCTGGGGTCGGCCGGAGGGGCCGCCGGGACCTATTACCTCAGCGGGGGATCGCTCGCGACGTGGGAAAGTGCGATCATCGGGCTCCGCGGAATCGGGAGGTTCGTGCAGTCCGGTGGGACATACACGGGCCCCTTGTCGCTGTCCCTGGGATACCAGACGGGGGGGACGGGAGAGTATGACCTCAGCGACGGTCGGCTTAGCTCATGGGGCGAGTACGTGGGGCTCGTCGGCGGGACGGGCAGGTTCACGCAATCCGGTGGCACCAACGTGGTGGGATCTCAGCTCAGAGTGGGAAGCGGGTATGCATCCCAGGGAACGTATTCCCTCGGCGGAGGATCACTTTACACGTCCTCTCTTGTTCTGGGAGGCGCCGGCCACGGCACGTTCATCCAAACCGGCGGGACGGCGGTGGTGGCCTCCCAGCTCAGGATGGAAAGCGACGCATTGTGCGATCTGAGCGGCGGATCACTCTTCTGCAATTCCCTCTCCGTGGGCGAAGAGGGCAGGGGATCGGCCTTCG
>JALHTV010000202.1 GCA_022866005.1 Phycisphaerae bacterium | reverse complement strand
CGTGACGGGTTGGGTGGCGGGTGGGCCGGGCTCCTCGGCCGCGAAGGTTGCCGCCGGCCAGGCCGCGGCCACCGCCACGATGATCATCACCGTCCTTGGACGCACCACGCGCGCCTCCTACGATCTCCAAGAGCCGGTCATGCTATGAGGCAAGCCCGCCGACCTCAAGCGAAAAGCACCGCCGCCGCCCCCCCGCGCCCGGGGGAGGCTTGACAAGCGCACCGGGTGGGTCTACAGATAGTAGCCCCGCGCGTCGGCCTGCTTGCGGACGTCGGTTCGCCTGAGGCGCCAGGTGCCTTCGGCGCCGCGACAAGCCGCGGCCCGGGCGCGGGCAGCACGATGGGACGTTCAGGAGACCAACCATGATCGAGGTCGAGGACCTGACGAAGTGGTACGGACCCATCTGCGCGGTGGACCACATCTCGTTCCACGTCGAGCCGGGCACGATCGTGGGGTTGCTGGGACCCAACGGGGCGGGCAAGAGCACCACGATGAAGATCCTCACCTGCTACATCCCCGCCAGCGCCGGCTCCGCGCGCGTGGCCGGCCACGACGTGCTGAGCGACTCCATGGCTGGGCGGCGCTGCACGGGGTACATGCCCGAGTCCGTGCCGGTGTACCCGGAGATGCGCGTGCAGGAGCTGCTGAACTTCCGCGCGGCCCTGCGGGACATCCCGCGCCGCCACCGGCGGGCCGCCATCGACCGCGTGGCCGAGCGGTGCTGGCTGACCCAGCCGGACGACGTGATGCGCCGTAGAGTGGGGGAGCTGTCCCGCGGCTACAAGCAGCGCGTGGGCCTGGCCGAGGTGCTGCTGCACAACCCACCGGTCCTGGTGCTGGACGAACCGACCATGGGCCTGGACCCGGCCCAGATCCGCGCCATGCGGGAGCTGATCCGCTCCCTCCAGCAGGAGCACACGGTGATCCTGTCCAGCCACATCCTGGCTGAGGTGGAGCAGACCTGCAATCACCTGATCATCATCGCGGGCGGCCGAATCGTCGCCCAGGGCTCCCCCGAGGAGCTGCGGCGGCGGGTGGTGGGCCCCTCGCGGATCATGGCCGAGCTGCGAGGCGGAGAGCCCGCCACGATGGGCGCCCTGGTCAAGGCCCTGCCCCACGTGCGCGAGGTCGCCGCCGCCGAGGACGGGGAGTGGACCCGCCTGACCATCCAGGGCGAGGCCACCGCCGACCTGCGCCCGGAGGTGTCCCGCCTGGCAGCCGAGAAGGGCTGGCAGCTCCGCGAGCTGCGGCGCGAGGTGGGGTCGCTGGAGGACTTCTTCGTCCAGATTACCTACGAGCAAAGCGTCCGCGCGGCCGGCCGAGCGAGTGCCTCGGCCTGAGCCACGCAGGAGAGCCCCATGAGAAAGGCGCTGGTCCTGGCCCGACGGGAGTTGGCGGGATGCTTCTTCTCGCCCATGGCCTACGTGGTGGGGGCGCTGTTCCTGCTCGCCAGCGGGCTGTGGTTCTTCCACCGCATCTTCGTGCCGGGCAACGAGGCGTCACTGCGGCCCCTGTTTGAGGCCATGGCCACGATCATGGTCTTCGCCGCCCCGCTGCTGACGATGCACCTGCTGAGCGACGAGTACCGCAGCGGCACGATCGAGACGCTGATGACCTCCCCCGTCAGCGACGCCGCGGTGGTGATCGGCAAGTTCCTGGGCGTGATGGCCTTCTACGTGATCCTGCTGGCGGCCACGGGCGTGTACCTGGGGCTGATGGCCGCGTACGGTCAGCCGGACGCGGGCGTGGCGGCGATGGGGTATCTCGGCATGGTGCTGCTGGGCTCGACGTTCATCGCGGTGGGGCTGTTCGCCTCGGCGCTGACGGGCCACCAGCTCGTCGCGGCGCTGGTGGGCACGGCGATCCTGGCCATCACGGCCATCATGATGCAACTGATCGTCACCCACAGCGGCGAGCCGTGGAACCTCGTGGCGGCCAGGCTCAACGCGATGACCTACTTCCGCGACTTTTCCCGCGGCGTGCTGGACACCCGCGGGGTGGTGTTCTTCCTCTCGGCGACCGCTCTGTTCCTATTCTTCAGCGTCAAGGCCCTGGAGTCGCGCCGATGGCGATGACACCGGACAGCGACCTGGAACGGGTTCTGGACCGCCCCGCCGCACGGAGGGCCGGGGTCGTCTGCGCAGGGGTGGCTGTGCTGGCCGCGGCGGCTGTGGTGGCGCTGATGGTCGTCTGGCCACAGCACGACCCTGTCCTGCTGACCCACCTGGGCGCCTGGGCCGCGCTGTGGGCGCTCATAGCCGTCGCGGCGGTGCGGCTGGCCCTGGGCAGCGCCAGCGCCCAGCGGCTGCTGCTGGTGTTCTGGCTCTTGGTGGGGGTGGTCACGGCGATCTGTGCCCTGGCTGGGCAGGTGCGCGGAGCGGCCTGGTGGACCTTGCCGGTGCCCCTGGGGGCGGTACTGGCGGCAATGCTGACCGGCGCGGTGGTGTGTGTCGCCCTGCTGGTGGCGGCCTCGGCGGACCGCTCGCCGCTGCGCTATGCCTCGTACGTCACTGTGTCGATCGCCGTGGCGGTAGCGCTGGCCATCACGGTCAATCTCATCGCCCAGGATATCTATCTCCACCGCGACATGCAGCAGCTCGGCCGCTACGGCCTGAGCGAACGGACGCGGAAGATCGTGGCGACCCTCCAGACGCCGGCGCGGGTAACCTGCGTCTACACCTCCAGCGACGAGGCGATGCGCGGCAGCGACTTCGGCCCGGCCGTAGCGGAGCTGCTGACCGACATGCACGAGCAGAACGCCCGCATCGAGGTCGCTAGCGCCGCGACCGAGTCGGCCAAGGCAGCCGTCGTCGCCCGCCTCCGCGGGCAGGCGGGAGGCCAGGCCGACAAGCACGTGCAGTTCCTCACCGATTTCGCCCGGCGCAGTAAGGAGCTGGTGGAGTCGCTGACCGCCGAGCAGGCCCGCTGGAGCGGGTTGGGTGAGGAGTCGTACCTGGCGATGTGGGCGTTGACGGCCCAGGTGCCGGCGGGGCTGGTCCAGGGCACCCAGCAGGCCGACAGCCTCCGGGCGAAGGTGGCTGCGGAGCTGGCTGGGGCGGGCCTGCCGGACTACGCGGGCCTGACCGACGAGGTCACCAAGACGCTGTCGGGCCTCAAGCGAGACCTCTCCGACGAGGCGAGGGTGCTCGCGGGCATCGCCAAGATCCCTCAGGCCGCCGCCGCCAACCGCAAGGGCGCCACCGCCAAGCTCGACGCGATGCGCCAGGCCGTGGCGGAGTTGAACAAGTCCCTGGCCGGTGACAAGGCCCAGAACGCCTCGGCGGCCCTGTTGGACCAGGTCGCCGCCCAGGCCCGCGACGCGACGACCAAGGCCCTGGCGGCGGCCAAGGCACTGGCCAACGCCGGCGGCGCCGAGAATGCCCGCTACGTCGCCGTCAGCCGCTACTACCAGCTTTCCATCCCCACCGGCGTCTTTGAGGTCCGGGCCGACCTGGGGCGGTTCATCGAGCAGTACGTCGCCGGCAGCCTGCAAGGGATGGCTGAGACGGTCGAGGCCGTCCGCAAGGTCGCCAAGCCCGAATACTACGGCTCCAGCGCCGCCAAGCTCCAGGCCGAGGCGGCGGAGTTGGACAAGCTGGTCGAGCAGGTGACCTCAGCGGGCAAGACGGCCCTGAACAAGCTCGCCGAGGTCGACGAGCCCACCCGACCGGTGCTCCAGCTCGCCCAGGCCGGCCAGATGTTCCAAGGCCCCCTGGAGATCGCCGAGGGACTGCTGAAAGAGGCCGAGCTGCTGCCCAAGCTCACCGCCAACACCCTGGCCGCCGACATCATGGGCGACAACATCGTGATCGTCGAGGCGGCCGGCAAGACGGCGGTCGTCCCGTTCGACGAGGTCTGGCCGCTGCGGGCGCAGCGCTGGGCCGGAGGGGAAGCCGAGCAAGGCCCGCCCCCCCAGCGGACCTTCCAGGGCGACTCGGCCATCGGCTCGCGGCTCCTGGCCATGACCAGCGAACCGTTCGCCACGGTCGTGCTGACCTACTTCGGCGGCTCGGGTCAGACGGCCAGGATGGTCCCGCGGGCGGACATCGGCCCCGAGGAGCTCACCGCCCTGCGGAAGCGCCTGGGCGAGGCCAACTTCCAGGTCCTCGAGTGGAACCTCTCCGAACCGCGCCCCGCCGAGACCCCCGGCCGGCCGCAGGTGTTGCTCGTGCTGCCGCCGCCCCCGGCGCTGCCCGCGGCCTGGGGCGGGGAGGCCCCGGCCTTTGGCCCGGAGCACCTAGCCAAGGTCGCCGCCGCCATCGACACCGGCACGCCGGCCATCTTCCTGACGCAATTCCTCTGGCCGCGGCAACTGCCGTTCATGCCGCCGCTGTCACCCACCTACGGGTTCGCCGAGTACCTGAGGACCACCTGGGGCATCGACGTGCGGTGCAATTTCCTGGTCATCCCGGCCGTGGCGGATGAGACGCAGCCGGGCCTGTACCGCCTGGCCCCGGCGCGGTTCAGCTTCGTGCCGCTCAGCGCCTTCACCTCGCACCCGATCGGCCGGCCGCTCCAGGCCCAGCGGGTGCTGTGGACGGCCCTGGCGCCCATCCTGCCGGCCGAGAAGCTCCCCCCCGGCGTGAGCGTCGAGCCGGTGCTCCAGGTGCCCTCAGACTGGCAGTCCACCTGGGCCACGGAGCGGCTGGTGGACCTCCAGACCCAACTGGAGACCCAGAACGCCGCCATTCGCCCCGACTACGCCGCCGGGGACCTGGCCACCCCGTTCGCCGTGGCCGTGGCCGCCACGCGCAGCGGCCGCAGCCCACCGGCCGGGGCGACGACCACGACGACCGCCGCGGCCCCGAGCCATGTCGAGGGGATGCCGAGTTCAGCCCCCGCGGCG
>JALHTV010000201.1 GCA_022866005.1 Phycisphaerae bacterium | reverse complement strand
TTACGACACGTCCAGGCCGCGGATGATCCCGTGGGCCGACTCGTTGCGGAGTTCCAGCGTGTACTCGCCGATGACCTCCCCGGCCTCGTAGTCGCCGGCGGACGCCAGGGGCTTGTAATGGAAGCTCCTACCCACCAGCGGCACGGCGTCGACCCGCGCGCTATCCAGCAGGAGCACGGTGTCGGCGGGGACCGCCCGACAGAGGATCAAGCGGCAGACGCCGAAGTCGCTCTCGTACACGGCCACCAGGTCGCGGTAGGCGATGTCGGCGGCGGCGTAGGAGCGAGTGGCGGAGACGAAGGAGTTAATCCGCCGCTTCTGGTAGCCGTTGACGACGATCGTGTCCACGCGGGCTGAGGCGTTCTCCCACACCAGACGCAGCGCCAGGTTGAGCTGGGCCTCGGTGAGGTCGGCGTCGGCGGGGAAGCCCGCCACGCCGGGGACGAACACGTTGCTCGCAAGCGACGGGATGATGCCCCGCATGGTCCTTCGGACCGTCTCGCTGCCTTGGGGGTTGGCCGTCGGGCCGGCCCCGTTGATGACGGTGCCCTCCAGGTCCCGCAGCAGCTCGCGGAGGCGTTCCTGCTTCTGGTAGTCCAGCTCGTCGCTGACGGCGACCTTCCGCACGGCCAGGTCGGACCCGCTCACGCGGACGGCCGCGGTGAAAATCTGCGTCCAGTTGCCCTTGCGGACGCGGTTGGTGAACCGTGCCGTCGGGGCCTCGTCGCCTTCCAGCGCGGCGTTGCCCAGGATGTGCAGCACCTGGTTGTCGGTGAGGTCCTCGGGATCCGTGCCGCCGTAGCCGCGGGTGACGGTGATCGTCCCGGCCCCGGTATTGATGCTGGTCACCAGCAGCAGTTCGCCGCTGCCCTCGGGCCGAACCTGATCGCCCACGCGGACGCGGTCGGCATGGTCCACGCCGAACGTCGTGTCGGCCGAGGGGTCGGTCCAGGTGGCGTCGTTGATCGCGTCGGTGTTGGGCAGCAGCTCGTCTTCCAGCCACTCGTGATACGTGCTGGCGGCCGGGCGAGAGGGGTCGCCGAGGTGGTCTAGCAGCGGCGTCTCATACGGTGAGACGATGCTGACCAGGTCGGCGACGTCCTCGGCCAGTTCCGGCAGGGTCGCGCCGCCCGAGTAGGTTGCCTTTCCAGTGAATGCCATGATGTTCTCCTTTTCCGTCAAGAAGGGGTTCGTTGGGGGGTGTCTCACTTGGCGCCTGGCCGCTGGACCGCGATGGTCCCCTGGCGGCGCAGGCGGAGGTACTCGGCCACATCGCGGCGGCTACCGGTCTGCACCGCCCGCTCGGCTGCCTTGGCCAACCGGGCGAATGAGCCGGTCTTTTCGGGCCGCGGGGAGGCCGTGGCCGGGGGCAGCGGGGCGGAGGGGCGGACCAGGAAGGGCTTGTCCAGCAGGAGCTGCTCGACGCCCCGGCGGATCGCCTCGTCGTCCGGTTCGCTCGATAGGTCCATCCGCTGGGCGAGCAGCAGGCCCGCCGCCTCGAAGTCCACCACGCCGGCCTCAGCCAGCAATCGCTCGGCGGATCGCTGGTTGCCCGCCGTCACGAGCTGGACCCTCGCCTCGTCCCGCTGGGCCTCGGCGGTGGCCAGTTCCTCGGTGCGGCGGTCCGCTTGCGAGCGAAGCTCGGTGAGCTGCTGCTCGAGTTCGTGCAGCCGGCCTTCCGCCTGCTGTGCGCGGCGACGGTACTTGATGGACTCGGCCACGGGCACAAGCTTGCCTTCGCCCTCGGGGCTTGCCGCGGTGTCGTTGGGGCGAGGGGGGGCGTCGGTCGGTGTCGGCTGCGGGGTGTCTTGCGTCATGGGTCAATCCTTTCCGGTCTGAAGGTCGCTGTTCTGCTCACCGGGGCCGTAGCCCAACTCGGCCAGGACCGTCTCAGCGGGTACGCCCAGGGTGGCCTTGGTCTGGGCATTGCGAAGGCTCTCGGCCTCGTCGTCCGGCAGGGGGCTGGGCCAGTGGATCTCGATGCGGCGGTCATCGGCTGAGGTGCGGAGCACGCCGACGGTGTCCAGGTACCCCAGCGCCAGCTCCACGATCCGCGCGATGCCGGTGCCGTAGGTGAGGCGCTTCCTGGCCGTGCGGGCGAGCAATCCGCTCAGCAGCACCTTCAGCGCCGAGGCGCTGGTGAGGTAGCCGACGTTCCCGCGGATGAGTCCCGCGGCCAGCGGCGAGACGGCGGAGACCTTGTCCAAGGCCTGGCGGACCTGCTCGATGTGCGCGTCTTCGCTGGGGGAGCCGGTGTCGCTGCCGAACTCCTCGATGCTGGCTTGGAGGTTGGCGGTGGACCACATCTGCCCCGGGCCCACCGGCCGCTCCAGGAAATCGTCGATGCCCTTGCCCAGGTACATCTTGAAGGACTGGTAGGTCACGCGGTTGGCGCGGTCGCTCAGGCGAGTGTTGAGCTCGTCCTGGAGGGCGATCAGCGGTTCCACGTCGCCGAGCCCATCGTAGCTGCCGGGCAGGGCGGTGTTCTGGATGTGCACGATGGGCAGGCGCCCCAGGACGTTGGGCCCCTCGGCTACCAGCTCGCGGTCCTCGTAGCGCTGCCACCAGACCGGTCCGAGGATCTCGATGACCTCCACGGCCGCGGGCTCCCCGCTGCGAACAGGGCCCAGCCCGAACCACCCGCGCCGGACCGACTCCATCCGAGCCGGGTGCTTGGGGTAGCGCTGGATCCAATAGCGCAGGCGGCGATAGTCGTCCTCGTGCAGGATGGGCAGGATGCGGGTGGCCTCGAGGGTCTCCAGTTGGATTCCGGCCGCGGCCGCGACGGCCCGCGCGAGCTGCCGATCGCTTGGGGCGGCGGAGGGAGGAGGCTCCACAGATGACGGTGATGTATCAGGTGTGCCCGGCCGGCCCGCCTTCGGTGGGAGGGGCGAACCGTCAGCGGGCTGGCCCGCGGGGTGTAACGAGGCGGGAGAGAAGTCCGCGGGACCGTCGGCCGGGGTGCGGAGGGCGATATCGACAAAACCGTAGACCGCGCCGAACAGCGCCATCTCCTGGAGCAAGCCCACGCCGCCGTTGGCCTCCAGCAGCGCCTCAATCACGCGCTCCACCGCCGCGGCCATGCGGGGGTCGGCGCTCAGCGAGCGGATGACGGGGGGCTTGCCGAACAGGAAGTCGATGGCCGTGTGCAGGCGCCAGGCGATGTCGTTCTCGATCACGACTTCCTTGCGGCGGAGGTCGGTGAGGTGCTGGGCGCCGGGCCGGCCGGTGATGCGCGGGGGCAGGCCCATCTCCTGGGCCTGGACGTAGGGGCGGCTGGAGGCGTTGAGCGACTCGGCCACCGGGCCGATGGCGGGAATGAGCGGGTTCCGGAAGTAGTCCCACAGACGCTGGCATCGCTCCGCCACGTCGGCCCAGCGCTGGTCCACCAGGTACGTCAGGTAATCGCCGTCCAGGGCTGGGTCGGCGAAGTTGGCCAATTGGAAGCTCATGTCCCATCTCCTCGTCCTCTCGCGTCGCGCTTCGCCCGGCGCGCACGGCCTGGGCGCGGCGGCGCACGGGAACCTCCGGCAACTGCCCTTGGGATCGAGGGACAAAAAAATGTGGCCACCGCCGGCAGCGGCAGGGGGGGCACCATTTCGCCTGCGCAGCGGGACGGTGCGGGCTTGTCAAAGCCCCCCCGGCCCCTTATGCTTGGGACGCGTCCCGAGGTCCTGCGGCCCCTCTGGAGGGGACGTGGGCGAGCTGGCTGCGGCGATCGTGGGCGCTGGGTAGCAAGGTGCTGTCATCGGAAGACCGCGGAACCCTTGGAAGGAGACGAACATGACACAGGTCGATCCCAACCAGACACCTCCGCCGTCCGGTCAGACCGGCGGGGGGCTCACGGTGCAGAACTGGACCGTGATCGCTCACCTCTCAGCCTTGGCCGGAGTGATTGTGCCCGGGGTAGGATGTATCCTTGGCCCCCTGTTGGTCTGGTTGCTCAAGGGGAAAGACGACCCCCGGATTGAAGCGCATGCCAAGGCGGCGCTGAACTTCCAGATCTCGATGCTGATTCTCATGGCCATCTGCTTTGTGCTGGTATTCGTGGTGATCGGGATGTTCTTGCTTCCGCTCGTAGGGCTGATAGACCTGATCCTCGTCATCATCGCCACCGTAAAGGCGAGCAACGGGGAGCTGTTCAAGTACCCCTTGTCTCTGAAGCTCATCAAGTAGGCAGCAGGTCGTGCGCGCAGGCAGGGCCGGCGGCGTACGGGCAGGACCTGACCTGGCGGAGCTTGTGACGAATGAACGACCGGTACGCAACCTACAGTAGCCCTCTGGACACCCGCTACGCGAGCCCCGCCATGCAGGAGCTGTTCGGCGCGCAGCGGAAGTTCTCCACGTGGCGGCGGCTGTGGCTGGCGCTGGCGGAGGCGCAGCAGGCGCTGGGGATGGATATTTCCGACCCGCAGCTCCGCCAGATGGCCGAGCATATTGACGACATCGACTTCGCCAAGGCCGAGGAG
>JALHTV010000200.1 GCA_022866005.1 Phycisphaerae bacterium | reverse complement strand
TTGCCCCTTCGCTGGATGGGGCCTATATTCACGCGATTCAGCGGGCACGGCCGCTCGGTCCATCGCCAAAGGCCTGGCCCCGGTCGGCGGAGTGCCCCTTGCCGGCCGCAGCAACTGGAGAACACGATGCCGGTATCCAAGCCTCAGGACATCCGCAATATCGCCTTCCTCGGCCACGGCGGCTCGGGCAAGACCACTCTCGCTGAGGCCATGCTCCACGCCGCCGGGGTCACCGGGCGGCTGGGCTCGGTCACCGACGGCACCAGCCACCTCGACTACTCGGATATCGAGAAGGAGCGCGGGCACTCCGTGGACCCCGCCCTGGGGCACCTGGAACACCAGGGCATCGAGATCAACCTGCTGGACGGGCCCGGGTATCCCGACTTCATCGGCGGGGCGATCAGCGCGCTGAACGGGGCGGACGTGGCCGTGATGGTGCTCTCGGCGACGGCCGGCATCGAGGTGAACGCCCGGCGGCTGTTCAAGCTCACCCAGGAGGCCAGGCTGCCCGTCGCCGTCGTGGTCAACAAGATCGACGGCGAGAACGCCCACCTGGACAGCCTGCTGAAGGAGATCGTCGAGACCTTCGGGGTGGCCTGCAAGCCCATGAACCTGCCCACAGGTTCCGGTAAGAGTGTGGTCGACTGCTTCGCCAACGCCACCGGCGCCAGCGACCTGGGCGACGTGGCCAGGCATCACACGCAGTTGCTGGAGAGCGTCGTCGAGGCCGACGAGGCGATGATGGCGGCGTACCTCGACGGCAAGGAGATCGCCCCCGGGACGCTCGCCGAGGCCTTCGCCGCCGCGATGATCGTCGGGACGGTCATCCCCGTGCTGTTCATGGCCGCCCGGAGCGAGATCGGCGTCAAGGAGTTCATGGACGCCGTGGCCAGGTACTTCCCGTCTCCGGCCCGGGCGCCGGGCCGGCCGGTCCGCCAGGCGTCCGCCGCCGACGCCGGCCAGGTCCCCGTCGAGCCCGACCCCACCAAGCCCTTCATCGGCCAGGCGTTCAAGATCACCACCGACCCGTTCGTCGGCAAGATGGCCTGGGTGCGGATCCTCCAAGGCACGGTGCAGGGCGACACGATGTACGTCCTGGGCGACCAGAAGCGCCCCGTGAAGGTCGGCCACCTGTTCAAGGTCCAGGGCAAGGAATCGACCGAGATCAAGCAGGCCGTCGCCGGTGACATCATCGCCCTGGCCAAGGTCGAGGAGATCCAGACCGGCGACGTGCTGCACACCGAGATCAAGCCGATGGTCCGAGCGATGCTGCCCTTCCCCCACCCGATGTACTCCCTGGCCGTCAGCCCCAAGAGCCGCCATGACGAGCAGAAGATCTCCGGGGCGCTCGCCAAGCTCGCCGAGGAGGATCGCACGTTCCTGGCGACCCGCGACAGCCAGACCAACGAGACGGTCATCTCCGGCGTGGGCGACCTGCACCTGCGGATCATGCTGACCAAGATGAAGCAGCGCTTCGACCTGGAGGTGGAGACCAAGCCGCCCAAGATCCCCTACCGCGAGACCATCTCCACCAAGGCCGAGGGTCACTACCGCCACAAGAAGCAGACCGGCGGGGCGGGCCAGTTCGGGGAGGTCTATCTTCGCGTCGAGCCGCTGGAGCGCGGGGCGGGCTTTGAGTTCGTGGACGACCTGTACGGGGAGTCCATCCCCCGCCAGTTCCTCCCGGCCATCGAGAAGGGCGTCAACGACGTCCTATCGACCGGGGCGGTCGCGGGGTATCCCATGCAAGACATCCGCGTGAGCGTCTACGACGGCAAGAGCCACCCGGTGGACTCCAAGGAAGTCGCCTTCCGCACGGCCGGCAAGTACGCCTTCATCGACGCCATCCAAAAGGCCAAGCCCGTGATCCTCGAGCCCATCGTGAACCTGGAAGTCACCGTCCCGTCCAGCTACATGGGCGACATCAGCGGCGACCTGTCCGGCCGCAGGGGACGCATCCAGGGCCAGGACATCCTGCCCGGCGGGCAATGCGTCATCAAGGCCCAGGCACCGCTGGCCGAGGTGATGCAGTACAATAGCCAGCTCCGCTCGGTCACCGGCGGCCAGGGCAGCTACACGATGGAACTCAGCCACTACGAACCGGTCCCGGCCATGGTGCAGCAGCAGATCGTGGCCTCGGCCGCCAAGGCCAAGGAAGAAGACAAGGACAAGTAAGGTCCCCAGGAGTTGTTCCCATGCCTCGCATATGCCCGTTCACCGGCAAGAAGACCACCAGCGGCCGCCAGTACACCCGCCGCGGCAAGGCCAAGTACCTCGGCGGTGTCGGGAGAAAGATCACCGGCAAGACCAAGCGGAAGTTCCGCGCGAACATGCAGCGGGTCCGGGCCGTCATCAACGGCACGGTGGTGCGGATCAACGTCTCGACCAAGGCCATTCGCACCGGAAAGATCGTCAAACCCCCCAAGCGGGACTACTCCCCTCCCGCCGAACCCGCCGCCACGCAAGCGCCGTAGCGGCCGCCCTGGGTCGCGCTCGCATCCCCTCTACCCCGTCGAACACCTGGCCGAGGCGGCCGAGGCACATGTCCACCCTGGGCCTGTGGCACAGCCGCCCCGGCTGTGCTATTGCCCCCAAAACTGATGATGCTCCGCACGGGCAAGATGCCCGTGCCACTCCTCGCATAGCGCGGTACACTCTCGACCGTCATGGAACGCACACCCGTCCGCCAGGCCCTAACCGACCTGGCCGCCGGCAGTGAGATCACCGTCGGCGGCTGGGTGCGCACCGTGCGGACCAGCAAGGGGGGCTTCAGCTTCATCACGCTGAACGACGGCTCGTGCCTGGCAAGCCTCCAAATTGTCGCGGACGAGAAGCTCCCAAACTACGGCAGCCAGATCGTGTCCCTGACGGCCGGGGCGTCGCTGCTCGTGCGCGGCAAGCTGGTCGAAAGCCCCGCCAAGGGCCAGCGCGTGGAGCTGCATGCGACGGAGGTGGCGGTCCTGGGCGCCGCCGATGCGGCCAGCTACCCCATCCAGCCCAAGCACCACACCTACGAGTTCCTGCGGACCGTGGCGCACCTGCGGGCCAGGACCAACACCTTCGGCGCGGTGGCGCGCCTCCGCAGCGCGCTATCGGGCGCGATTCATGAGTTCTTCCAGTCCCGCGGATTCCTCTACATCCACACGCCGATCATCACCGCTAGCGATTGCGAGGGCGCCGGGCAACTGTTCCGCGTCACCAGCCTGGACGCGGCCAATCCGCCGCGCACGCCGGACGGCCGTGTGGACTTCGACCAGGACTTCTTCGCCCGCACCACCTACCTGACCGTCAGCGGCCAACTGGAGGCCGAGACGTACGCCTGCGCCCTGGGCAAGGTCTACACCTTCGGGCCGACCTTCCGCGCGGAGAACTCCAACACGCCGCGGCACCTGGCGGAGTTCTGGATGGTCGAGCCGGAGATGGCCTTCTGCGATCTGGACGGCGACGCCGCGCTGGCCGAGGAGTTCCTCAAGCACCTGGTTACCATCGCCCTGACGCGCTGCCGGCAGGAGCTGGAGTTCTTCAACGAGCAGGTGGAGGACAGCGTGATCGCGGCGCTGGAAGGGGTAGCGGGTGGCCAATTCGCCCGCATCACGTACACCGAAGCGGTCCAGCGCCTAGAGAAGTCGGGGCGCCACTGGACCTTCCCCATCCCCTGGGGCGCCGACATCCAGACCGAGCATGAGCGGTATCTCACCGAGGAGCTGTTCGGCCGGCCGGTGATCCTCACGGATTACCCCGCCAGCATCAAACCGTTCTACATGCGTCTGAACGACGACGGGCGCACGGCCGCCGCGATGGACGTGCTGGTGCCGCGGATCGGAGAGATCATCGGCGGCAGCCAGCGCGAGGAGCGGCTGGAGGTGCTGGCGGAGCGGATGACCAGCGCGGGCATGAAGCTCGACGATTATCGCTGGTACCTGGACCTCCGCCGCTACGGTACGGTGCCGCACGCGGGCTTCGGGCTGGGGCTGGAGCGGATGCTCCAGTTCGTCACGGGGCTGGCCAACATCCGTGACGTCATCCCCTACCCGCGCACACCGCGATCCGCGGAGTTCTAGGAGCAACAGTTTCGTGTCGTCACCCGCCGCCAAGGCCACCGTGAAGATCGAGCTGCACCTGCACACCAGCCGCTATAGCCCCTGCGCCCGGGCCACGCCCCAGGAGGCGATGGCCCGACTCATCCAGGCCGGGTACCACGCCGTCTACCTCACCGAGCACGATGCGGTCTGGGACCAGGAGGAGCTGGCTGAGATTCAGGGGCAGTTCCCGGCCCTGCGCATCTTCCCCGGCGTGGAGGTCGGCACGATGCCGCTGACCGGCGAGCGGGTGCAGCACATGCTGGTGCTGGGGACGCACGATGCGACCTACATCGCCCTGGCCGAGCAGCCGGCCGAGATCGTCGCCCGCGCCCGCGCCGAAGGCTGCCTGACGGTGCTGGCGCACCCGTTCCGCTGGCCGGGCTCGGCGCAGATGCTCACCGAGGGCGTCCTGCCCGATGCCCTGGAGGTCCACACCGGCAACCAGGACCACTACGAGGCAGGTCAGGCCTTGCGGGCGGCCGAGCGCCTGGGGATTCCCACCGTCAACGCCGGGGACGTCCACGCCCTGGACTTCATCGACAAGTACTGGATCGAGACCGACGAGCTGCTTGCGGACGCCAAGGACATCCGCCGCATCGTCACCGCCGGTCTGTACCGCAACGTCGTGCGGCAGGCGTAGGGCGTACAGGTCCCCGCCGCGGCAGGGTTCTGCACACGGGATCCTCCAGCATCGGCCCCGGTCGATTTCCAGCACCGTCACTGTCTCCAGCGGTTGGAGTGTTACGGCCATCACGCCGCGCCCGTCGGCTGGCGGGGGGGTCTTCAGATCGCCGCGGTCGCGGGCGGCGGGGCTGATCAGCCGGACGGTCACGCTCACAGCGGTGGAGCCGGCGTTGCACAAAGTCACCCCGCGCCGAGCGCCCGGACCGGGCACGCAGAAGGCCGCCACATCGGCGGGCAGCCCCACGTGACCGTCGGTATAGTAGGCCACGTTCATCCACGGCGGGCGGCCGAACTGCACGGTCATCCCGCCGAAGACCGGCAGGTGCAGCGCCGGCATCACGTACGCACACGCCCCACCGGCATTGGACCGCACGTCGCAGCCATGCGTGACCACGCGCCCGGCGCCCCACCGCCCGCTGTTGGACGCCAGCAGGTGGTCAAACACCGCCGCCGAGGCCGTCGCCACTCCCAGCATCCGATCAGGCTGACCGCTGAGCACCGCCGCAGCAACGCCCACGGGGAACTGCTCCAGGTAGAGCGAGTCGAGCGAGGTGTCGCCGGTGAAGTCGCGGTACTTGAGGTAATAGTCGCTGGCGTGGGGCTGGGCCGTGGGCACTCGGCCGGGGCGGGTGCGGTCGGCGCCGATCCAATGCTTGACCACCCGGTGCAAGGCGTCCTTGTAGGCGGGCCTGCCCGTGTAACGGTAGACCTCCAGCAGGGTCGACACCAGGTCGCCCGGGACCGCGCCGGGGGGCAAAGGCACCCGCGAGGCCAGGACGCCGCCGTATTCGTGCACCCAGTCCCGGCGCGGATGGAAGCTGCGGCGGTCCTGGGCGGCATATCGGGACAGTTCGGCCTCGCTGAGATCGGTGAACACGCGGGGGATGTCCCGGTCGCTGGGAGCGCTCAGGATCACCTCCGCCCACATGTCGCTGTAGTCGGTCAGCAGGTCCAGGTAGCGCTGCTTGCCGGTGGCCTCATAGGCCCCCACGGCGATCGCGAGCAACCGAAAGTGGATGATCGACTGCCAATTCAGAGGCTCCCGGGCGAACGCCTCGCTCCGCGTGCCCAGGAAGTAGCTGCGGAAGCGGTGCGCGTCCCAGTCGTACCAGGGGTAGACCCCCGGACACCAGTTGCCCAGGTGCTCGGCGGCGTCCTCGATCATCTCTGCGGCCTGCCGGTCAGCGCGGTCCAGATAAAGCATGTTCAGCAGGAAGTGCGTGAACGTCTCGGCCGTGTGCAGGATGTGGTCGCCGTGCGGGTTGGCGGGGTAGCCGTGGTGCATGTGGTCGGCGGTGGCGATCTTCCAGGCGTCGCGCAGGGCGGTGAGGTAGGCGGGGATGCGCTGGTCGCCCGTGAGGAAGTAGAACCCCACCCAACTGCGGCTGATGCCCCCGGCCTCATCCAGCGCGTGGCCGTCCAGCGCCGCGAAGCGCTCCGCGAACGGTGACCGCTCCAGCAGCGCCACCTCGTCGTCCACCCAGCCGGCGACCACCGCCCGCAGCTTGAGCTGCTCCAGGGCCCAGAAGGGCACCTCACGGTTCGGAATGAGCTTGGGGTTCATCCAGCGGCATTCCTTTAACGCCCGGTGGGGGCTTACGAGGCCAGCGGCGGCTTGAGGCGGCAGACGCCGGCGGCCTTTTCGAACATGCGCCCGGCGCGCAGGAGCGTCTCTTCGCTGAAGACCGGCCCGATGAGCTGCATGCCGATGGGCAGGCCGGCCTTGCTCAATCCCGCCGGCAGCGACAGCCCCGGCAAGCCCGCGAGGTTCACGCTGATGGTGTAGATGTCCTCCAGGTACATCGTCAGCGGATCGGCGGTCTTCTCGCCTAGCCGAAAGGCCGTCGTCGGCGCCACCGGGCACAGCAGCACGTCGCAGGAGGCAAAGGCCTGGTCGAAGTCGTTCTTGATGAGCCTCCGGACCTTCAGGGCCTTGTTGTAGTAAGCGTCGTAGTAACCGGCCGAGAGGGTGTAGGTCCCCAGCATGATGCGGCGCTTGACCTCCGCACCGAAGCCCTCGGCCCGCGTCTTGGAGTACAGCTCGATGATGTCGCCGACGGCCTCACGCGTCCGGTGGCCGTAGTGCACGCCGTCGTAGCGGGCCAGGTTGCTGGAGGCCTCGGACATGGCCACGATGTAGTAACAGGCCACCGCGTAGGAGCTGACGTTGCCGTCGCCGTCGATGTCGATGCGGCTGTGCGGCAGCGAGACCTCGACGACCGTGGCCCCCACGCTCTGGAACGCCTCGGCGGCCCGGCCGATGGCCGCGGCGATCTCACCGTCCAGGGCCTTGGAGAAGAACTCCCTCGGCCGGCCGATGCGGAGGCCCTTCAGCGGCTCGTCCAACCGCGCGAGGTAATCCGGCACGGGCTCGTTCAGGCAGGTGGAGTCCTGCGGATCGTGGCCGGCAATCACGCCCAGCAGCAGCGCGCAGTCGGCCACGTCCCCCGTGATGGGCCCGATCTGGTCCAGGCTGGACCCGTAGGCCACGAGGCCATATCGGCTGACGCGCCCGTAGGTGGGCTTCATCCCCACCACGCCGCAGAAGGCCGCCGGCTGGCGGATTGACCCGCCGGTGTCGCTGCCCAGCGCCCCCGCGGCCAGGCGGGCGGAGACCGCCGCGGCCGATCCGCCCGAGGAACCCCCCGGCACCCGGCTGGGGTCCCAGGGGTTGAACGTGGGGCCAAAGCCGCTGTTCTCCGTGGAGCTGCCCATGGCGAACTCGTCCATGTTCGTCTTGCCCAGCACGACCGCCCCGGCGGCCTCGATCCGTCCGACGGCCGTAGCCATGTAGGGCGGGCGAAACTCGGCCAGAATCTTGGACGAGCAGGTGGTCCGGCCGAAGGGTGTGCAGAGGTTGTCCTTGATCGCCAACGGCACACCGGCCAGCGCCCCCAGGGGCTTGCCGGCGGCGCGGGCGGCGTCGACGGCCTCGGCCTGCTCGATGGCGCGGTCGGCCAGGACCTGGTTGAAGGCCTTGATGCGCGGCTCGCGGGCGGTGATGGCGGCCAGGTACGCCTCGGCGGCCTCGACGGCCTTGCAGTCGCCTTGGGCGATGGCCGCAGCCAGTTCTCGCACCGACAGGTCCGCTATCGCACTCACGCGCATCTCCGCCGGCCCTGGCGTGGGCAGGTGGCCTATTGGCTGTCTCCGATGACCTTGGGCACCTTGAAGAAGTCCCCGTCGCGCTGGGGCGCGTTGGCGAGGGCCTGGTCGGGCGGGAGCGAGGGCCTGGTCACGTCGTCCGCCAGGACGTTGTGGATCTCCACCGCGTGAGCCATGGGCTCGACGTTGGAGGTGTCCAGCTCCTGGAGCTTGCCGAAGAAGTCCAGGATGGCTGCCAGTTGCGGCCCGAAGGTCTGCACCTGCTCGTCGCTCAGCTCGATGCGGCTGAGCTTGCCGATGTGCCGGACTAACTGGAGGTCGATCGTCTTGACCATCGCGTCTCCGGGTCATGCCCCCCGGACAGTAGAAGCCGCACGGATTATCGTACGTACGCGCATTGTCTGTCAACTCGGCCGGAAGAACCCTACCCGGTGATCTCCGCCAGGCACATCAACCCGTGGCCGCAGCCCAGGCCTTCTGGGAGGCCGAATTCCAGGTTCCGGAGCACGCAAGCCACCTGAGGCCCCATGACACTGGCCCAGAAATCCGCCACGGGGAACCTGTCGGCACTGCGGTGGAGCCACGCCAGCATCTTCAAATCGCTGGACAGTTCCGGCGGCGCCGTCTCGATAATCATTCTGACGCGAGCATCGTCCCCGTTCATCAAGCCCTCCAATTGCTCAATCACGCGATTCCAGCGATCGCGGTACAGGCAAAGCCGCTCCCAAACCTGCAGCCTGACGTGTTGGTAGTCTCTCAAGTAGGACAGGTCGATTCTCAGCTTCTCTATCTCCCCGCGATAGCCATGCTCGAACAGGCGATTGACCTGGTAGCGAAGCTGAAGCTTCACACCGTTGAAGATGCCTGTGTCCATATGGCGTCCGATGAAAATCGAACGGTCTTTGATGTGCAGGCTGACGCTACGATGGGTCCGCCGAGCGGCCTGGTCAATGAGCTCCGCAAGTTCCTCGGCGCTCCAATAGGAAATGGTGTAACGCTCGACGGTGTCCGACTCCCTGCTTTCCGGCGGCAGAAGATACTCCATGGAGTACGCAAGCATTTCTTTGCTGCTCTTGTCCCAGTACTTCGGCCACTCCGGCGAATAGCGGCCCATCATGTCGAACAAGACGAGAGCTCTCGCGGGCGCGGTGCGGAGGATGTCCTCCACGAGGCGCCCCAGCGCATCATGGGTGAGGTGCGACAAGGAGGAATAGGAGGAGAAATAGAAATCGAATCGTGCGTCTTCGAGTGGGGGCAAGCCTTGCGACAGGTCGTGCTGCAGAAACCTAACGTTGGACATCCCCGAGTAGTTGCTTTCGCCTTGCTTGACCATGGCCGGGGAGATGTCCACACCGACGTAGGACTCGATGTCGCCCCGCCAGAGAAGAAAGCCGCTACGGGGCGGGGCGCTGCGGTCACTGCACGGAATATGCGTGAGCAATTCGAATCCTTCCCCGCTGCCACAGCCCAGGTCCAGTACGCGAATCCTCGTGTCATCGCGACAGATCTCCTCGACCCCCGGGCGGATCATGAGCTTGATGAAGGTATCCTCCCAAAACTTGCGGACGTTGTCTTTCTTGCCCGTCAGCCCGGAGCGGTCCAGGCCGTAGAAGCCCAGCTTCACGGCTGTCTCGAAAAACTCGGTCCTGTACCCTCTCTCGGTCATGGCAACTCTCCTTCTGCATAAGGCGCAGCAAGCACGGAGTGTCCTATCAGAAGGGCACTGTGATGGAGCCCATTCGTTCCGCTAGAGGTAGGCGAGCGCGTGGGCCAAGGCCCACAGGGTTGCGGCAACGGCGGTAAGAATCGCCGCATAGCGGCGCCAATGAACCATCGTGGCCGCCTTGCCGGAGGCCGTGCGGCCGTCGAAATAACGGATATCAACGTATCGCAGGGCAAGTATCGCCGGGATCAGGGCGACAAAGGCCGCGTCCGCCCAGGAAAGGAAGCTCTCGCGGTGATGGCGAATGGTGATGGCGAAGGCCAGCATCGCCACATTGCCAAACGCCATCCAACCCAGGCGCACCAGGCACCCGCTGGGAAGATCCTGCTTGGATGCTTGCGAGGAGGGGGCCGACTGAGGCTTGGGGTCCGGCATAGGGTATCTCCACCCAGAGTCTTCCGATGGCGGCCCGACCATCGGGGATACCTGCGCCGGCCCCAAGACCGACACACCCTTTCGTGCTATCGCACGCTGGCCGCAAAGCGGCCTACTTTGATCATACTCATGCGGCGCGGTCCGTCAAACACCATTTGGAAAAAGACACAGTATCCATGGGCGAAAATGATCGCGCGATGCGTTGACGCCCGGGCGGGGCCTTGGTATATTGCCTGGTTAACGCCCGCCCCCAGTCAGCGGGAAGGACAGCTATGCCCAAGGGTGATGCCATCGAGGTCGAGGCCGTGGTGAAGGCGGCGCTGCCGAACGCCATGTTCCGCCTGGAGTTCACCCTGGGCGAGACCACCCACCAGATCATCGGGCACATCTCCGGCAAGATGCGGCGCAACTACATCCGCATCACCCCCGGCGACACGGTGCTGGTGCAGCTCAGCCCCTATGATCTGAGCAAGGGCCGGATTGTCTTCCGCCAACGATAGAGGGCACCGGAAGACCGTGGGAATGGGGAAATCGGGGACCTGGATGTTGTTTCCCGCCCCGCTTTCATTGCCGATTGAAGAATCCGCAATCTTCAACCTGCCTGCCGGCAGGCAGGTCCGCAATCCGCAATCGATTCAGATCCACCGCACCTTCAGCAGGTGCACGGAGCAGCTGATGCACGGATCGTACGCCCGCACGAGCATCTCCAGGTCGTGAGCGATCTGGTCCTGGGTGCGCTTGGCGATGACCTCGGGCACGTACTTCTGCATGTCGCGGTCGATGTTGCCCAGGTTCATGCCGGTGGGGATGATGCAGTTGGCCTTGGTGCAGATGCCATTCTCGTCGTAGGTGTAATCGTGCACCAGCACCCCGCGGGGGACTTCCGTCAGGCCGACGCCTCGTCCCGCCCTGGGCCGGACGTTGGGCGCCAGCGTCGCTTCCGACAGGTCCATCTCCAGCAGTTGGTCCACCAGCGTGACGGCCTCATCGTAGCAATGGGCGATTTCGACGGTCTGGGCGAAGTTATTGGCGAACGGGTTGTAGCACGGGGCGGCCAATCCCAGCGCCTTGGCCGCCGCCTGGCCGCGGGCGTTGAGCTTGTCGTGGTTGTTGTTGAACCGCGACAGGGCCCCCACCGCCAGCGACTCGCCGGTGTTGTAGACGTGCTTGCTGGTGGAGTGCTCGACGCACTTCTCGTGGATGAACTGCTCGTAATCGTGCACGTCGATCACGCCCGCGACCGAGCTCTTGAGCCGCCCGTCGTAGAAGGCGTACTCGTCGTCGCGCGTCAGCGAGAGGTCCTCGCGCTCGCGCTCGAAGGTGGGGAACTTGCCGGCGATGGAGGCGACGGTGTCCACGGTGGCGTCGACGTCGGCGTTCAGTGACTCGACGTACTCCTTGATCTTCAGCAGCGCGCTGCGCGGCGGGACGTACGTGAACCCGCCCGGCACCAGCGAGATCGGGTGCACGTGCCGCCCGCAGAGATTGTCGCTGATGACGTTGCCCAGCTTCTTGAGCCGCAGGGCGCGCTTGACGATCTCCGGGTGGCTGGCGGCCAGGGGGATCACACTGGGGGCGGCGAACGCGTCCGGGGCAGCCAGGAAGTACACGTGCAGGACGTGGCTTTGAATCTCCTCGGCCATGAGCATCAGCTTGCGCATCGCCAGCACTTCGGGCGTCAGCTTGGTGCCAAAGGCGTCGTCGGTGGCCTGGATGCTGGCCGTGGTGTGCCCCACCGAGCAGATGCCGCAGATGCGGCAGGTCAGCAGCGACGTATCGCGCCAGGAGAGCCCCTCGATCATGCTCTCAAAGACGCGCGGCGTCTCGACGATCTTTAGGAGGCACTGGGTGACCTCACCGTCGGAGGCCCGCACGACGATGTCCCCGTGGCCCTCGACCCGCGTCAGATGATGCACGTGAATATCCAACGACTTTCCCATGATGAACTCCCGGGTATCGCTCTCTGTCTAGCTCAGCTCATTCCTTCGCCACGTCGTAGACGCCGTTGAACAGGCGGAATTCGTCCAGCACTTTTTCCAGCGTCAGCCCGAACTCTTCCAGCACGTCCTTGGCGCCCTTGTTGTTGGGATCGCTCACCAGGCCGCGGCAGGCGTAGCACCGTCCACCGTAGCTGGGACACCAGGCCGTGCAGCCGGCGCGGGCGACCACGCCCATGCAGTACTGGCCCTTGTGGTACAGGCAGACGTTCTCGCGCAGCTTGCACTCCACGCAGACGGGGTAGTCGGGGATCTGCGGCTTGCGCCCGGCGAGCAGGCTCTTCACGACTTCCAGGAATTCCCCCTGAGGGATCGGGCAGCCGTGGATCTTGTAGTCCACCTTGATCACCGCGTCGATGGGCTGGACGGGGCAGGTCTCGTACCAGCGGGCGTGCTCGCCATAGACCGTCTTCATGGCCTTCTCCACGCCGCGGTAGTTCTTGAGCACGTTCAGGCCGCCGGTGGTCGCGCAGGCCCCCAAGGCCACGACGATCTTGGCGTTGCGGCGGATGGCCTCTAGGCGCGCCCGGTCGCTCTCGCGGCTGAAGGCGCCCTCGATGAAGGCGATGTCGTAGTCGTCGTTCCGGTCGTCGATCGCCTCGCGGAACTGGACGATGTCCACCGCGGCGAGGACGTCCAGCAGCTCGTCCTCGCAGTTGAGCACCTGGAGCTGGCAGCCTTCGCAGCTCGTAAAGTCGTGGAACGAGATCCTGGGTCTCTTGGCCATCGGATCCACTCTCCGGTTCGGCCCGCGCCCTGGCGGCCGGTCAGATGCCTTCTCGCAGCCTCATCACCTCGGCGTAGCTGAAGATCGGTCCTTCCTGGCAGACGTAGACATCGCGGATCTGGCAGTGTCCGCACTTGCCCAGGCCGCACTTCATCCGCCGCTCCAGCGAGCAGTAGATGTGCGTCTTGCGCAGGCCCATCGCCAGCGACTCCAGCACCGCGAACTTGAACATCACCGGCGGGCCGATGATGAACGCCACCGTCCGGCCCGGATCGACCTTGGCGATCTTGCGGAACAGCGTGGTAATCACGCCCGTGTTGCCCTTCCAGGTGTCGGTGCCGCGATCGACGGTGACCATGAACTCGCAGTCGTCGCGCTTCGCCCAGGCGTCCAAGTCGTCGCGGAACAGCAGGTCCCCGGGCGTGCGAGCGCCGTACAGGATGGTCACGCGGTTGAACTTGCTGCGCTGGTCCAGCGCGGCCTCGATGAAGCTGCGGCACGGCACCAGCCCCAGCCCTCCGGCCACGAACAGCAGGTCCATGCCGGCGACCTCCTCCATGTCGAAGCCGTTGCCGAACGGCCCGCGGAGGGTCAGGCTGTCGCCTTTGGCCAGCCGGTGGATGGCCCCGGTCACGTCGCCGACAGCCCGGACGCACATCTCCAGATCGTGCCGCCGCCCCGGGCCGGAGCAGATGGAGATGGGCGCCTCGCCCTTGCCGTAGATGCCGACCTCCACGAACTGGCCTGGCTTGTACTCGATGCCGGCACCGTCCTCAAGCTCCACCCGCAGCCAGGCCTCCTTCTCGGTAAACTTCTTGGCGTCGGCCACGCGGGCCACGCGAGGGATATAGGGCACCGTCGACGACATCGCGGAGAGGCTCGGGTGATCGGTCATGGGGTCCTCGCTATTTCCTGCTCTCACTGGCGCCGACTTCGGCGGCCTCCCCGGCGATCTGCTGGAAGGCCTCCAGGATGGAGATGTTGGCTACGCAGTGGCGGATGCACCGCCCGCAGCCCACGCACCCGGTGCGCCCCGTCCGCTCCACGACGTACTTGCCTTTGCGGAACATGCGGTGGCGGGTGCGGCTGGCGCGGTGCTCGCGGAAGTTCTCGCCGGTCGCGACCTCCGCGAAGACCTTGAGCTGGCAGGAATCCCACTGCCGCCGGCGGACCCCGTGCGTGACGTCCAGGTTGAGCTTGTCCTGCACGTCGAAGCAGAAGCACGTCGGGCAGACGTTGGTGCAGCTGCCGCAACTGTAGCACCGCCGCGCGATCGCCTCCCACAGCAGCGAGTCGTAGCTGGCGTTCAGCAGCTCCGGCAGATACTTGGTGTCGTAGGGAAGCTTCTTGTGGAAGTTGCCGGCCTTGACCCTGTCGTAGGCCTGCTTGGCCTTGTGGTCCATCGGACCGGCGGGGGCGAACAGGCTGCTCGCGTGAAGCAGCTTGGAGCCGGCGTCGCTCCCGACCTCCACGAAGTAGCGGTCGCCCAGGTCGGTCATGAACAGGTCAAACCCGCCTTCAGGCGCCTCCAGCGTGTTCATGTCAGCCTGGAACTGCTGCTCGTTGGCCGGGGCCTGGACGTTCAGCCCGATCAGCCGCGTGGCCGCCCGCTTGGACAGGTAGTGCACGTCCTTGGGATCCAGGCTGAAGAAGGCATCCGCCGTCGCGATGCCGTGCAGGTCGTAGACGTGCACGCCCAGCAGGACCGTCGAGCGGACGGTCAGCGCGGCCTTGCCGCTGTGGGCATCGGTGACGTCAAACTCCAGCAGCGTCTCGTAAGCCGGCAGCAGGTACTTCTTGGGCGGCAGGATGGTGATGTCATAGTCCATGCGAATCCGGGCGATGTCCTCCTTGGAGCGGATCTCTCCGAAGGCGAACTGGCCGCTGCCGTGGTCCACCGGCGCCATCACGCGGCTGTCGCGCAGCAGATACGCTACCAATTCGGGAAACCTGCCCTTCGCTAGCATTTGCGGAAGCATCCAGGACCCTTTCCGTACGGTGCTGACTCTCTCCTCCAGCCCGGTGGGCGGGAGTGGTGCACTCTATCATGTCGGCCGGCTGACTCTCCAGTACCTTCTGCGCGATCAGCAGATCCGCGGCAGCTCCTCCCCGTAGGGCATCTGCACCACGCGCCGGCCCCCCACGGCCGTCGTCATCTCCACCCGTGGATTGTCGCTGGGGGCCCCCACCGTGCCGATGGCGGCCGCCCGTCGGGCGATGGGGTGCTTGGCCAGGATCGCGACGGCCTTGTCGGCCGCCTCGGCGGCGACGACGGCGACCAGCTTGCCCTCGTTGGCCGCGGCCAGGACGTCCAGGCCCAGCATCTCGGCCGCCGCCTGGACGGTGCGGTTGACGGGGATGGTGCTCTCGGCAATCTCAAGGTCCTTGCCCGAGGCCGCGGCCATCTCTGCCAGCACCGCCGCCAGCCCGCCGCGGGTAGGGTCGCGCATGAAGCGCACCGCCGGGCCGAACTCA
>JALHTV010000199.1 GCA_022866005.1 Phycisphaerae bacterium | reverse complement strand
CCGTCAAGGCCACCACGCCCAGGAAGAACTTCACCGTCACGTCCGCCGCGGTGAGCCAGCCGCCGGAGACCTGGAATGCCCAGGGGCCAAAGGCCACCGCGTGGACCGAGTGGTCGGCCAGCGGGCTGAGGATCGCGATGGTGGCGATGAACGGGGTGAGGAACACGGCCCGCCGCAGGGCGAACCACAGCGGCACACCCGCCAGAGCGAACATCGCCGCCGGACCGATGGCCATCGGCGCCAGCACCGCCACGGCGTAGCGGTCGAAACTGATCAGTATCACCGTGTAGGTGAGCGCCGCCAGCAGCTTGCCCCGCGCATCCAGGCGATGGACGGCGGAGTCCAGGTGGGCGAATCGGTCTATGTGGTGGTGATGCATGGGCGGTCACCTGGGGCGTTGTCAGGGGTTGGGGGCTGTCTGGGGCGGGCCAGGGGCGGGCCGGCGGCGGCGAAGCGCCCCGCCGGCCAGGAACAGCAGCCCCAGCGTCACGGCCGTGCCCAGCACGCCCGCCAGCGACCCCCAGCCGCTCACGTTCGGCCAGGCGGCTGGGGGGGGCTCCGCCTCGGCCTTTCCCGCTGGTTCTTGGCCCAGGGGCGCTGAGCGGCGCGTGTAGTCGGTCATCGGTGACCACCTGGTCTGGAAGGCGTCCACGCGCGCGACCAGCGGTGAGGGGTTCTGCACGGCCGGGGGAGCGCCACGAGCGAAATGCTCCTGATAGGTCCACTCCAGCCCGTCGGGGTGCGTGCTGGCGAACCAGCCTGCTAACCCCGCCAGCAGCAGTGCCGTCATCGCCAGCGACCCCAGCACGGCCCTTTTGCCCAGGTGGCCGGGCTTGGGCGCGGGGGCAGTCAGCCCTGCGGCCTCCGGGCGGACCTGGCGCAAGTAGGCCAGGACCGCGAAGGTGATGGCGCCTTCGATGAGCCCGATCAGCAAATGCACGCCGACCATGACCAGGAGGAAGTCCCCTATCTCGATTCGCAGCACGCCCGAGGCGCTCGACTCCACCGGCACCAGCGCCGCCCCCCCGGCCACACCCACGGTGCAGGCCGCCCAGGCCGACAGGTATTGCCGCGCGGGCCTGGCCCGCTCGGCCGGCCCCAGCAGCGCGCGGTATAGGCCCCACCCCAGCAGGCAGGGCACCACGCCCATGTTCAGGATGTTGCACCCCAGGGCGAGCAACCCGCCGTCCTGGAACAGCAGGCACTGGACGATGAGGATGGCGGCCATGGTGACGATGCCCGCGGCCGGGCCCAGCAGGATCGCCAGCAACACGCCGCCGCCCAGGTGCCCGCTGGTGCCGGGCATGAGCGGCAAGGTGAAGTTGATCATCTGCGCGGCGAAGACGAATGCCCCCATCACGCCCATCAGAGGCGCCCGCTCGGGGGAGAGCGTCTTGCGCGCCCGTACGCTTGCCGCCGCCACGGCTGCCGCAGCCAGGATCCACGTCACCCCGGCCACCGGTGGAGTGAGCAACTCGTTAGCCATGTGCATCGCCAGCATCGTGGGCATCGGTTCTCGCCTCCGGGGGTAAGGCCCCTGTCCGGGTCGAGTCAGGTCTGGGGCGGCTGCGCTGACGAGGGTATTGTAGCGATCGGCGGCGTGAAATGATAATACTATTTCCAGTCTTCGTAATACGCCGAGGGCCCGGTTGCCTCCGGGCGGGGTCAGGCTAATCAGGGAATCAAGACCGTCAGAGGCAGCCGGAGCGACAGCCGCCGGCCGTTGCGCTCCAGGTCCAGTTGGAGGGCGTCGTGGTCCCGCATCATGGCCTCCAGGCCGCCCCGGGACAGGTCCGCCACGGCCTGTCTCTCGATGCGGAGGATCTTGTCGGCGACCTTCAGGCCCAACGCGTCCAGATCGACCCCGCGCTGGGGACCGGTGACGATCCAGGCCTGTCCCTGGCGATGGAGCTTCACGCCCAGGGTCTTCAGCGGGGGCGGGGAGGGAATGGGTTGGCCGACCCTGCGGGCCAGGCGGATGGTCTGCGCCTGAGAGTCGATGGTGACGACGAAGTGCCCCAGGACGCCGCCGCCCAGGATCAGTTGATTGTGGTCTGCGATGTCGATGATCGGCCGGGGCAGCTCCCACCGGCCCAGGTACACGCTGCTCGACAACCTCGCCAGCTTCATCGACGCCTGCTTGCCGCCGAACATGTGCGAGGGCGTCTCGTTGGTGGCCATCGCGGAGACGGGCAGGGCGTCGGCCTGGGCCTGCGGGACGGTCAGCCAGCCGTTGCTCCCGGAATCGACCAGGCACCACAGCGTCTGGTCCTGTACCTTCACCGGGACGGTCAACAGGTACAGGCCGAGCGGACGAGTCGGCAGCACCTCGCCAGGCTGGGCTGGCGGGGTGGGGGTTTGGAGGGGCTCCAGCACGATGCGCTTGGCGGGGTAGTCCAGCGTCAACCGGCAGTCGGCGAACACGGAGATGCCCAGGATGCCGTCCAGCTTGCCCATCTGAAGCGAGGACAGGTCGGCCGCCGCGGCGTCGGTGTTCTGGAACACCGCTGAACCGAGGCGCAATTCCCGCACGGTGCGAGGATGCCCCAGGTCCATCGAGGCGACCGGTGACACGCTGGTGATCCTCGTGCCGGTCACGATCGGCAGGGCCAGCCGGTCGGCCAGGTCCCGCGAGACCGTCAAGGTGGACGCGCCCGTGTCCAAGATGAACCGGAACGGCCCTCGGCCATTGTTGCCGACCTCCACCTCGGGGATGCCGCTGGTTAGCCTCATGGGGATGGCGACGGGGTGGTGGAGGACGGTCTTCTCGGGCCGGGCGCGCCGCGTCGCCAAGGTCCGGGAGGCCTGCCCCGCAGCCGGGCTGGACGAGTCGCCCTCGGCAGTCGCCGCCGGCTGGCTGCCCGCTGCAACGAAACTGCCCGGCCCGGCGTCCGCCGCCGCTGCCACGGTCCAGGCCGCCAAGGCGGCCACCAGCGCCCATGCCGCCGCAGTCGCCGTTGCGAGAAACCGCCTGCCCATCTTCGTTCTCATCGTCCGTATCCAGCGCAACAGTCTAGGCAGATTGCCCCGGAAAACCACACTCGCGCCCCGCCGGGGCGGTGGACAAGCCCGCCCACCTGGCTTATAGACTGAGATGGCGCGCCGCTGCTGCGGGGCGCGCCAAGGAGCTTGCGGTGCTGGCTGACGTCTTGCGTGAACTGACCTGCCCCCCCAGTGCCTACCGTGGCGCCCCGTTCTGGGCCTGGAACGGCCGACTGGACCCCCGCGAGCTGCGCCGCCAGGTGCGCCTGATGCACGCGATGGGGTTGGGCGGGTTCTTCATGCACAGCCGCCAATGCCTGGCCACGCCATACCTGTCGCGCGAGTGGATGGATTGCGTGGCCGCCTGCGTGGCTGAGGCCCGGGCCTTGGGCATGAACGCCTGGCTGTACGACGAGGACCGCTGGCCCTCGGGCGCGGCCGGGGGACTGGTGACGCGCGACCCGCGCTGGCGCCAGCGCTTCCTGCACATGACGACGCTGGCGCACCCCCGCCGCCTCCGCTGGGGCAAGGACACCCTGGCCGCCTTCGCGGCCTGGGGCCTAGGCGAACGCTTGGAAGGCTTCTCGCGCCTGCCCCGCGGCGCCCGCCCCGGGCGCCTGGAGCGCGGGCGGCGGGTGCTGGTCTTCCGCGTGGTGCTAGGGCGGTGCGAGGACTGGTTCAACGGGGCCACCTACCTGGACACGATGAACGCTCGGGCGGTGCGCGAATTCATCCGTGTGACGCACCAGGCCTACGCGCGGCGGTTCGGGGAGGATTTCGGGCGGACCATCCCCGGCATCTTCACCGACGAGCCGCACTACGGCAGCCACGGGGCGCGTCTGGCGGGGACGCTGCGGGCGCGCTCGGCCCAGGACGTGATCCCCTGGACCGACGCGCTGCCGCGCGTCTTCCGCCGGCGATACGGCTACAACCTCCTGGACCACCTGCCGGAGTTGTTCTTCGCCGTCGGCGGCCGAAAGGTCTCCCCCGTCCGGTGGCACTACCACGATTGCCTGACGCACTTGTTCGTCGAGGCCTTTGCCCGGCAGATCAGCGAGTGGTGCCGGCGGCACGGCCTGGCCGACACGGGCCACGTCCTGGCCGAGCAGACCTTGGCGTTCCAGGCCAACTACGTCGGTAGCGCGATGCGGTTCTACGAGCCGATGCAAGCGCCCGGCATGGATCTGCTGGGCGCGACCAGCCGTGAGTACGACACGGCCAAGCAGGTCAGCTCGGTCGCGCGCCAGTTCGGGAGGCGGTGGCGGCTGAGTGAGACCTACGGCTGCACCGGCTGGGAGTATCCCCTGGCCGGCCACAAGGCCCAGGGCGACTGGCAGGCGGCCCTGGGCATCAACCTCCGCTGCCAGCACCTGGCCTGGTACACGATGGAAGGCGAGGCCAAGCGAGACTATCCCGCGGCCATCTCGTATCAGTCGCCGTGGTGGTCCACCTACCGGCGCGTGGAGGACTACTTCGCGCGGGTCAACGTGCTCATCAGCCGTGGCCAGGAGGTCCGCGACCTGCTGGTGATCCACCCCGTCGAGAGCGCCTGGACGCTGCTCTACGTCGGCCACGACCCCGCCGACCGGCAGAAGCTGGAGGAGGGCTTCTGGCAGCTTCGCGATGAGCTGCTGGGGGAGCACGTCGACTTCGATTACGGTGACGAGGACATCCTCGCCCGCCGCGGCCGCGTGGTCCGCGGCGAGGGGCGAGCGGTGCTGGCCGTGGGCCGGGCCCGCTACGAGGCGGCAATCGTCCCGCCGATGCTCACGATCCGCTCCAGCACCGTGGCGCTGCTGCGGCGGTTCCGGTCGGCCGGCGGGTGCGTGGTCTTCGCGGGCGAGGCCCCCGCGCACGTGGACGCCCAGCCGAGCAGTGCTGCGCTGGAGCTGGCCGCCAGCTGCACCCGCGCCCCGCGCAAGGGCAAGGCGCTGATCCGCGCCGTGGAGACCCGCGCGCGCCGCGTGTCCATCACCGATTCAGCCGGTCGGGAGCTGCGGGCGGTGCTGTACGGCCTGCGCGAGGACGGCGACGCCTGGTACCTGTTCCTCTGCAACACCGGCCAGGATGTCTGCGGCAAGCAGATCGACGACCTGCCGCTGCGCCAGCGCACACTGGCCTTCGACGACGTGACAGTCCGCGTTTTCTGCCACGGGCGCGGAAAGCCCTTGGAGGTGGACTGCGACAGCGGCAAGCTCTTCGCCGCCGACGGCCGGGCGACGCAGGTCGGCTGGACCCTCCGCACTCACCTGCCCGCCCTCGGCAGCCGCCTGTTCGTGCTGCCCAAGAAGCCCCCCCGCCGCGCCTATCCGCGCCGCCCCGCGATGAAGGAGGTCGCGCGCGTGCCGCTGCGCGGCGCGTGGGACGTTCAGCTCTCCGACCCGAACTGCCTGGTGCTGGACCGGGCGCGTTGGCGGATGGACCATGGGCCCTGGCAGGGGCCCCAGGAGATCCTCCGCATCGACACGGCCGTCCGTCGGGCGGCCGGCATCCCGCGGATCGCCTGGAACATGCGCCAGCCCTGGGCGCAGCCCGTTCCCCCGAGGCCGCCGCGGGCGAGCGTGTCGCTGGAGTACGCCTTCGCCGTGCGGGTGCTGCCGGCGGGAGCGGTTCACCTGGCCATCGAGCGCCCCCAGCTGTATCGAATCGCCCTCAACGGCCAGCCGGTGTGTGGTGACGCCGACTGCGGCTGGTGGGTGGACCGGTCGCTGCGCCTGCTGCCGCTGGATGGGGCGGTCCTGCACCTCGGCCGAAACGTGCTGACCCTGGCCTGCGAGCTGTCGCAGTTCCATCCCGGGCTGGAGATTGTCTATCTGTTGGGCGATTTCGGCACCGCCGCGGTGGGCAGGCGGGTATCGATCGTGGCCCCGCCGCGGCGCTTGAAGCCGGGCGACTGGACCGCCCAGGGCCTGGCGTTCTACGCGGGCCACGTGAGCTATCTGCGCCGGATTCGCCCCGCGCTGCGGGCGCGGCAGCGGCTGTTTGTCCGCGTGGGGGCCTATGAGGGGGTGGGCGTCCGCGTGCTCGTCGACGGGCGCGAGGCGGGCATCATCGCCTGGCCGCCCAACGAGGTGGACATCACCGACTGCCTCGGCGCCCGCGAGGTCACTCTGGCCATCGAGGTCCTGGGCCACCGCCGCAACTCGCACGGCCCGCTGCACCTGGTCGGTCAACCGGCCAGCGTCTGGCCGGGAAGCTGGCGGACCAAGGAGGGACAGTGGACCGACGGGTACAGGCTGGTGCCCTGCGGATTGATGACACCGCCGCACCTGGTGATCAAGCAGTGACCCCCCGCGCGGTGCGTTGTCGCATCTACCGTTGCTCACCCGGCGGCTGAGGTGGGGGCGCGGGCAGGAGCGAGTTGAGATACTTCTCCACGTGGGTGTAGCCGTCGCCGGTGACGTCGCCGTTGCGGTCGGCCGGGTCGTTGGGGTCCAGGCCGTGCTTTCGCTCCCAGTCATCGGGCATGCCGTCGCGGTCGGTGTCCGGCGGCGGCGTGCCGGCGGCCAGCTCGCCGAACCCGTCGTTGGGCAGACCCAGCTCGGCCTGGCTGGCGATGATGCCGCCTTGCTGGTCGAGGAGCTGGCGGACGAGCAGGGCGTCGACTTGGTCGCGCTGGGGGCAGACGGCCCCGACCTCCTCCACGATTCGGCGGAAGGCGGTCATCGGGTCATCGACCGTCACCGCCGCGGCCGGGTGAGGGGCGTCGCTGCGGGCAACCTGGCCGTCCACGATCTCCCAGCCGGCGTCGTACCACTCCAGCACCCCGTTGGCGTTGCCGTCGAAGATGGTGTTGTCCATGTAGAGGCTGAACGTGGGGACGCCCTTGGCGTTGAGCCGGCCCTTCACGACGGCCTTGTCGGTGGGCTTGCCGGGCCCGGCGATGAACACGCAGCCCCGGATGTTGGCAGCGTGCTGTCCGTTGACGGTGTCGCCGGCGATGAAGGGGATGTCCCAGTCGTAGACGACGTTGTTGATCCAGTCTAACACCTGCCCGCGGGCCTTGGGGTTCCGCGTGTGGTTGTGCGCCCACAGCGTGTGGTGGATGGTGGTGTTGTTGGCTGTCAGCAGGGAGCCGCAGGAATGCGGCTGGAGCCCCCAGGCGATGATGCACCACTGCACCGTGATGTTTCGGCCGATCATCGAGAAGTTCTCGTCCTGGCCGAACTGCACGGAGCAGTGGTCGAAGAGGACGTTCTCGGCCCGGTCGTTGATGTTCACCGCGTCGTTGCGCCCGTTGCCCCCGGTGCGCCCGTAGCGGAAGCGCATGCCGCGGACGATGATGTTCCGCCCGCCGACGGAGAACTTCCTCCCTCGCAGGCCCACGCCGCCGCCTGGGGCGGTCTGCCCCGCGAGGGTGATGTTGGAGACGGTCACCCCCAGGGGGTCCTTCAGGTCGATGTACCCCCCGACGTCGAAGACGATGATGCGATCACCGGCGGCGACGGCATGGCGGAGCGATCCGACTTCGGGGTCGCGGGGGTCGTCGTCCAGGCGGGTGACATGGTAGACCTCGCCCCCTCGGCCGCCGATGGCCCCTGCCCCGAAGCCCTCGGCGCCGGGGAAGGCCGGTACTGCCCACGCGCGCGAGACGGCCAAAGGCAGGGTGGCTGCGAGAATCCAGAGACGACAGCAGCGAACGTTTGCCAAGATTCTCCTCCGGCCGGGGCCCTTGGATGCCAAGATAGCAGAGGTTTGGATCAGCAGATCGTCGCCCGGGATCCTAACCGCTGGCTGCCATGTCCGTCAATGACGTGCCGGGCAAGCAGACGTAGCGGGGGTAGATAACCGGTTGCCTCGGCGGGAGTTAAGCCCCAAGGCGGCATGTCGGGCAGGCCGGGCTCGCCCCGGGAGAGTCTGGTGCAGTGGCGGCGGGTGGGCACAACAGGGGGGCGAAAAAGCAGTTGCAAAACGCCCGAAGTGGGGGTATACTGGCACAAGACCAGTGCGGGAGGGCGCTGGGCACACATCCAGAGTGAGCCTGAGGTCTTGCGAACGGAAGGAACACCGGCGCGACGTCACGCGCACGACTTTTTCAAGAAGAGGAATCGCGATCTCTGATGGTTTGAGCAGAGAGGCTGAATGCTTTTTTAGAGACTCTTCGTTTCCGTGGTGCGTTGCCACGGGATTCTCTGCCTGGGAACAGCATTCTGTCTGGGCGCTCGAACCTGATTAGCAAGCGAACGCCTTTACCGGCTTCTCCGGCCCCTGTGGCACGGACGTGACGGGCTGGGGAAGAAGTGGCTAGGGGCGAGCACTATCCGGATGTGCTCGCCCGGAGCAACCCACGGATGCACAAAGGAGAAAGATGATGAAGAGATTACTGGTAATGGTTGCACTGCTGATGGCGGTGGGTACCGCCTACGCCGCCAATTATGATTTTGCGGGCGGGGTGGCCGGCAATGACTGGAACGACGCCAACAACTGGGTGACGCTGACCAGCATCTACGATGCGCGGTCCACGGGCACGACAGCGGGGGCTCCCCCCACGGGGTCCGACCGGGTGGTGATTCGTGACAACGTGACGGCGACCCTCAGCGGCGAGGGCTATATGGGCCTGGTCGGTGCCGGTATCTACAACGGTGTGGGCGCTGTGGAGTACCTCGACACCGACCTGGTCACCTTGCTCTGGGCTGAGCCCGCCAAGCTGGTCATGGAAAGTGGGGCTTTCCTTCACACGCTGGTCGTCAAGAACACCGGCAACGCCTGGGTCGTCGGTGGTGTCTACGGTGGCGAGATGGAGGTCAAGGGCGGGAGCCTGAGCCCGGACTACTACCTGTACATTGGGAAAGGTGGCAACTACACCTACAAAGACAGGTCCGGGATCACCCCCGTCGGGAAGCTGACCCTCAGTGCGGGCGGCACGCTGGTCCCCTACTTTGACGGCGTCAACGGCACCAAGACGAGGATCAAGGTCGGTTACGCCGGCGGCAACGGGACGTTGATCATCGACGGCGCTGACCTGCCCCGGTGGAAGAACGCCACTGGGATAAACCAGGCGGGCGTGCAGCTCTACGTGGGCGAAGGCACAGCCGGCGACGCGACCAACGACGCCACGTGGGGATACTTCGAGTTCAAAGGCGGCTCGCTGAACAGCGACGAGAACTTCGCCTTTGGAAGCAACGCCGGCAAGGCCAAGCTCATCGTGAGCGGCGGCTCGCTGCTGTCGGGCGGCGATGTGTACATCGGTTGGGGCAACAACCACAACAACGTGGACTATGCCGATGCCGGGTCCCTCTCCTACGGCGACGGGACCGTCAGCGGTAACGCGGTGTGGATCTGCGACCGATTGGGAATCGGCCATCAGAACGGGCGAGGCACCCTGACCATCAAGGACACTGCCACGTTCCGCTACAACATGGCCGTCACGGGCAACTCCAACGAGAACTCGATCGGGCGGTCCGTCGTGATGGGCACCGTTCCGGCCACCAACGTGGCTGGGAATGGTGTCGGTGTGGTCAACGTCGAGGGCGGCACGTTCCAGTACATGCCCACGGCGAGCAACACCACTCGCGGTACCGTCCGCCTGGGTTGGACCTGGGACAACAGGGCGGCCACCACCAAGGACCCCACCTTCGTGCTGGATGTGTTCAGCCGGGGTGAGATCAACCAGACCGGCGGTGTGGTCCTGTTCGAGGCCCACGGCACGACCAAGAGCGCGGTGACCCCCTCCGATCAGTACCTGGTCCTCGGGTCGTCGTACCTCAACCAGGCCAAGAACAATGCGACCGGCATCATCGACGTGAGCGGTGGCGTGTTCAAGACGGTGGGCAAAGAAGTGCGTGTCTATACCGATCCGAACGATGAAGAGACCTACCTCACGACTGTGGTGGTCAAGACGCACATGATCCTGGCCCAGAACAAGGACACCACCGGCATCGTGAAGATCGGCCGCAACGCGTCCTTCAGTGTCGATGGCAACTTCACCATGGCCCCAGGTGCCGAGACCGGTGCTTCGGCCAAGTTGGTCCTGGACTTCGGCAATCCCAGCAACGCCAGGCTGGACGTTACGGGTGTGGCCACCCTGGCGCAGACGCTTGAGCTCAACAGCGTGGGTGGGTACAGGCCGAAGGAAAATGACACGATGGTGGTGATCAGGTCCACCGATCCTAACGCGGTGTACTACAGCGGTGACTTCTCGACGATCATCACGAACATCACCCGGGGCTCTCAGGGCCAGCCGTTCTTCGCAGGCAGCAAGAGCGCCGGAGACTACATCGCGACGTTCCGGGGTCTGACGTACGGTGACGCCAACGGTGACCACAAGGTCGACGGTAGCGACCTGGCCTTGATGGGTGGGTCGTGGATGAAGACCGGGCAGACCTGGGCCACCTGCGAATTCAGCGGTGACCCCAACGGGCTGGTGGATGGCAGCGACCTGGCGTTGATGGGCGGCAACTGGATGTGGCCTCCAGCACCAGGTCCGGGGGCCGCACTGCCCGAGCCCGCCACGTTGGCGCTGCTTGGCCTAGGCGGTCTGGCAGTGATCCGTCGCAAGCGGTAGTGGCCTAGTCACAACAACGGTCGATCCTCCGGTCGTCCCTAGGACGACATGAGGACCGAGAAAACGACGGCAAGGGCTTCGGTAGAAATGCCGAAGCCCTTGCCTTGTCTTTGAAGGCGCCTCGGCCAGGTGAGGTGCGTCCCTGTCCGGGCGTGCCGACGAGGCCGACGGGGGTCGAACCCGCAACCACCGGATCGACAGTCCGGTACTCTATCCAATTGAGCTACGGCCTCATGTGGCGAGGTCGCCCCGGGGGCTACCCGCGAATCGACACCCTATCTCGGCGCCGTCGCGTTGTCAAGGCCGTTGGCCGCGCGCCCGCCGCGACAGCCACCGCATGGGGTCATCGGTGCGGCGGCAAGGGGCCGGATCGTCTCCCGAGTCATTGGCACCGCCCCAGGCCTCGGCCGACGCCATGCTAGAACAGCCAGGTCGGCTCCTCTGTGGGTGTCTCGGCAGAGGGCGACTGGGCGGCCTGCAAATCCGGTGAGGGTTCCCGGTCCTGTGCGGCTGGTGGCTCGTCCGCGTCGCTGGCATCTTCGGACGGGCGGGCTAGCTCGGTCCGCTCCTGGGGTGAAAGTTGCAGGGCCTCCAGGGTCTCGGCGTCGGTCGGCAGCGGGGCGTCGAAGTCAAACTCCTGAATCGCCGGCAGCAGGGTCGCTCCCATGGCTGCCGGTCCGTCCGGGGCAGGGGCCGGCGCCGCCTCGGGCGCCGCAACCGCCGGGGCAGCGGGCTGCGCCGATACGTTCAGTGACTGCCCCCACGAGCCGCCCCGAATGTCATCGGTGCTCCGCCAGCGGCCGGAGGGCGAAGCGGCCGACGGGCCGCTGCGGAAGTACCGGTCGAACCGCGAGGCATCTCCCTGCACGGGAGGCTGCTTCAGCCACTCCAGGTGCGTCAGGTATTCGCGGAGTTGTTCGTCACTGAACTGGGCCAGGAAGGCCGGTTCGGCGGTCTGGTTCTCGTTGAGAATGTGATCGATCAGTTCGCGCTTCGTCATGAGTCCTGGCTCGTCGCAGGGAGGCCGTCGATCCGTGTTGCGCCGCTCGCTGGGGGTGTTTATCGGCGGTGGGTTTGAAGGAACTTTAGCCCAACAGCCGCCGCCTGGGTCAGCTGGTGGCATGAGGGGGGCCGACAGCGTATACTGAACGTTCCTCGGCACTCGGAGAGACGCTGGATGCAGGCTGGCAGCGAGGACATCGCCTTTGAGCGGGTCGGCCCCGTGGCCCGCATTCTGCGGACCGTTCTGGTCAACCCGTTCGCCAACTACGCGCCCGCCGGGATGATTCGCTGGCTGCTGCGAGCGACCCGGAGCGAAGTAGCCGCGGCGAACTGGGCCGATCCGGGCGGGTGGCGGAGCATGGTCATCAGCTACGAAGGCCGCTGCCGCCAGTGGGCTGACAAGGTCCTGGTGGGCTGGGGCGCGGTGCCCATGGCCCTGCGGAACCGGAGGCGCCTGGCGGCGCGGGTGTTGGCGGGGTTGATCGACGCCTGTTCGCACTCGCCGCCGGAGGTGCTGTGCGTGGGGGCCGGGCCGGGCATGATCATCTTCGATGCCCTTTCCCAGGCCCGCAGCCCGGCCCGGGCGACGCTGGTCGACCTCAGCTACGATGCCCACGACTACGCCCGGCAGCGTGCCCGGCAGCACGGCCTGGACGATCGCGTCCGCTTCGTCACCGGGGACGTCCGCCAGATCGCCAAGCACCTGGACGGGCGCGTGGACATCGTCAAGATGATCGGCATCTGCGAATACCTCCCCGACGAGCAGATCGTCTCGATGGCCCAGACCCTGGCCACCGTGATGCCCCCGGGCGGCACGGTGGTGTTCAACAGCCTCTCGGGCCGCCACGGGACGGACCGGTTCTTCCGACGCGTCTTTGGGCTGCACATGATCCACCGGCCGGTGGAGGCCTTGTCCGAGCTGATGCGCCAGGCGGGCTTCGGTGAATTCCAGTCGCGGGGCGAACCGCTGGGCGTCTATCATGTCGTCACGGCGCGCAAGCCATCCTGAGCGCGCCGCGCCAACGGAACGGAGAGGTCATTCGATGCCTGAGGTCTCGCTGCCCTGGGGACCGGATGGGCCGCTGAAGGTTCCCCTGCCGGACCACTGGACGCTCCAGCAGGTAGCCCAGGCGTCTCTGCCGCTGGCGGGGGATGACTGGCCCGATCGCCTGGGTCAAGCCCTGGCCCAGCCCACCGGGGAGCTGCCGCTGGGGCAGTTGCTGGCGGCCCGTCGCACCGGGCGGATCGTGCTGGTGGTGGAGGACTTCTCGCGCCACAGCCCGCTGGAGGAGATCCTCGCGGTGGTGATGGCCGAGCTCACCCGCCAGTGCGTCAGCCACGAGCAGGTCGAGATCGTCTTCGCCACGGGCATGCACCCGCCCATGTCGGCCGAGCAGGCCCGCGCGAAGCTGGGGGCGCTGGCGCAGATGATTCGCTGGCGCAGCAACCGCTGCAAGGAGCGCTCCCGCTACGTCTACCTGGGCCAGGTGAGGGCGGTGGACCTCTGGGTCGACCGCGGTGTGGCCGAGGCGGACCTGCGGATCGTGATCTCCCAGGTCAGTCCGCACCTCCAGGCGGGCTTCGGCGGCGGGTACAAGATGTTCGTGCCGGGCTGCGGGGCCCTGGAGACCATTCGCCAACTGCACCGGCTGGGAGTCGGGCGCCGGCCGCGACCGTGGGTAGGAACGGAGGCGGGCAGGAACCCCATGCGGATGGTCATCGACGCGGGCGGGGAACGGGTCGACCAAATGGGCAAGAGCTTCGCCCTGCAGTACGTGCTGGACGATGCCGATCGGCCGACGTTCATCGTGGCCGGACAGATGCTCGCCGCCCAGCAGATGCTAGCCAAGCGCTGCGCCGTCGCCTGCGGTGTGATGGTGGAGCGGACCGCCGACGTGCTGGTGGTCAACGCCTACCCGCGCGACTGCGACCTGTGGCAGTCGTTCAAGGGCATTGCCAACACGCGCTGGGCGGCCCGTGAGGGTGGGGTGATCCTCTGTTTCGCGCGCTGCCAGGACGGGATGCATGGCATGGACGTGCCGCGCTGGCCGCTGCTGGGCTGGCGCACGACCCGGCGCCTGGTCCGCCTGTTGGGCAGCGAGACGCTCTCGGGGTTGTTCACTCGCCTGGCGCCGAACCTGGCCGGTGACGCGGCGTTCTTCGTCCGCCTGGCCCTCCAGGCCATCCACCGCAACACGATCTTCATGGTCTCCCCGGCCCTGGCCGCGACCGGCCGATCGTTCCCCGGGTTGAGAATCTTCGCCGACCCAGCCGAGGCCATCAGACAGGCCGGCCGAATCCTGGGCGACTCCCCGCAGCGGGTGGTGGTGTTCCCCACCGGGGGCACGACCTACCCCGTGCTGACTGGCGGAGCGGGCGGACAGGGGGCCTGATTGCTTGCCTCTAGAGGCCCGGGGCGGATGTCGTCGTCGCCGGCGCGCTGGCCGAGGTCGTCGGCGGGCCGGTGTAGGCGGGGGGCCAGTCGCCCGGAGGTACCAGGTCCGGCGGCAGGAGCTGCACGCCCAACTGCGGGTTGACCTTGAAGGGGTTGTAGAGCGGATCGGCGATCAGCGTCACCCGCCAGCTCACCACGGGCTCGGTCCGCCAGTAGCACTCGGCGACCGTATACCGGCCGGTCAGGAGCAGGGCGAAGAAGTCCTGCGGCATGGGCATGCCTCCCAGCGTCGGCTCGTCCACCGCACCGAGCGTGGCCGCCACGCCGCCGCGGATCATCTGCGGGCACCATTCCTGGCTGCTGGGGTCGCGCAGGTGCATCGCCTCGAAGCTGGCCACGTGCCATCCCACCGAACCAGGCACCCACTGAAAGGCCGGGACGTACTTCTGGAGGCTGTACCAGCCGACGTACAAGGCCGCGTCGGGACAACTGCCCGGGGGAAACAGCGCCACCGAATCGTCCAACACCACGTGCAGTTTCGTGGTGGCCTGCACCATGCGGTAGAGCTGGCGCAGGCTCTCGTCATACTCCTTGGCGCGGTCCGGGCCGCCGGCGTCGATGTAGAACTTGCCCGCCAGCCCCACCTGCTCGGCCTCGACCGATTCGCGAATGATCCGCAGCGCGTCCCCGTGCGTCGGCCCGTCGATCCGCGCGGTCCTCAGCACCGCCGGCGGGTCGGTCTTGCCGGCCCAGTTCGCCCGCCGGTACCGCCAGGAGAGGGGGTTGGCCAGTTGGCGGTCTGTCGGGTAGTCGTCCGCCCACAGCAGGGCCAGTTCGCTATCCACCGCGGCGTCGGCGGCGCGGAGGACGGACGTGCTGGGTTTTTGCTCCAGGCAGTGGGCCCCGACCGCGGCGACGCCACCGATCTCCTGCAAGGCGGCCAGGATGGCCTTGGCGGCATCCAGGCTGGTGGGCTCGGCGCGGAGCTGGCGGAGCCGGTCGCGGGCGGCGTCCAGCTCCCTTTGGAGTCTCTCTACCAGCGCCGTGTGGGCCAGGTCGGCCTGGAGGAGGAACTGGATCAGCCCCTCCCGGCCGCGGATGTCCAGGTGCAAGGCCATGAGCTGTCGGGCGGCGATCTGCTTCTTGGGGCCGGCCTCCATGGCCGCCAGGTCGCGGTACTTCAGGTCGAACATCGTCTCGACGTCCTTCAGCAGCACCGACCACTCCGGCAGCGGCTCGGGCACGGACGGGGTGGGGGACTCGAACAACTCGGCCAGGGGTTCCAGCCCGCTCGTCCGCGGCGGGGGGAACGTCCGCCCGACGGTGCTCAGGAGCTTGTAGTCCACGGCCAGGCGGTAATGCGCCTTGGTGGCCTCGGCCACGAACAGCTCTCCCGTGACGTCCTCGGGGGCCGCGACGCGGACCGGCACGCCCCACATCAGGGCCAAACACCGCGTCCGCTCCGCCAGACCCCGCTGGCGCAGCGCCGCTCGAAGGGGCTGGACGATCTGCGACTCGTAATCCTCGCGCGAGACGAGATAGCCGCCGGTGGTCTGGAGCGCGACGATCTGGGACGGGTCGATCTGGCGATGCGTTGCGTAGTACGCCGCCACCGCCATCGACTCCGGCACGTTGGCGTTGGCGACGATCACCACCAGCTCCGGCGCCAGTGCTGACGCGCCGCCGGCTGCACTCGCCAAGACCACCGAGCCCAGAAGTACGGGAAGGTATCTGCGCATGTCGCGTTCTTTTACTACGACGGCGCCGGCCGACCAGTTGGCGGCTGTCGAGCGGGGCGGGTTCTGTTAGACCGCCTGGCGTGCTGAGGGTAACATACCCTGCTAGGGCGGGCGACTGCAAAACGCAGCCCGGGCCCCGGGCTCGCAGACGCCCATGCCCGCGAGCGGACCGCGACCATGAAACGAGTGATGATCCTGTTGCCGTTGCTGCTGACGACGGCTGGGTGCCCGGTGACTCAGCCGCAAGAGACACCCGTACCGCCCCTGCGCCAGGAGATCCAGGCCGCGGGCGTGAAGTACTGGCTGTACGTCCCCAGCTATCACAGCACCGACCGCGACTGGCCTCTGGTGGTCACCCTGCACGGGACCTACGGCTGGGACAGCCCCCGGCGGCAGATTGACGAGTGGAAGCACCTGGCCGAGGAGCGCGGCCTGATCGTGGCTGCCCCGGACCTCCAGAGCGCCCAGGGGATCCTGCCGGTGGCCCGGGCGGTGTGGCTGAAGGACCTGTCCGCCGACGAGCAGACCGTCCTGGCGGTGATCGACGACCTCGTCGAGCGCTACCGGGTGGACAAGGACGCCGTCCTGCTGACGGGCTTTTCGGCTGGGGGCTACGTGATGTACTACGCGGGCCTGCGCAATCCTCAGCGCTTCGACATGCTGATTGCCCGGAACTGCAACTGCGACGTGGACATGCTCGGCGGCATCGAGCTGACTGACGCGGCGCGGACGTTGCCGGTGGTGATCTTCTGGGGAAAGGACGACCTCAAGCGGATCCAGGACCAGTCCTGGGCGGCCTTCCGATACCTGCGCGAGCACCGCTGCTTCCAGGTGGAGCACAAAGAGATCCAGGGCGGTCACCTGCGCCGGCCGGAACTGGCCTACCGCATGTGGCGCGAGCGCCTGCCGGAGCGGCACCGCCGCTAGGCGCCAAAGCCCCGGCGGGGACGTGGGCCTGGCCGCTGGGCTAGGGACATGGTCTGCCAGTCTGGAGCTGCCGGACAGAGCCCCCCCGCGCGGGATGCTATTCCGCCGGCGGGGGGAGTTCGATTTCCAACCCGCCGACCAGGTCGGGGAAGCGACTGGCGGGCTTGGGCACGTTGTCGCGGCAGATGCGGCGGAAGACCATCACCATTCCCTTGGCGTCCAACCCTTCCTCGTCCGCGGGCACGCGATAAACCCAGTCCACCGACAGGGCATTCTCCTTGCCCGCCTTGCGCTCGACGATCACGCGGGCCACCTGGAGGCGGCCTTCTTCGCTGGGAGCGGTCACCCACTGGGCGCCCGCGGCGGTGCGGGCCAGATACCACACGGGGTAATAGCTCCGGCCGCCCTTGCCGACCAGACGGAAGTGTGTCCCCGGCAGGCGCCACCAGCCGTCCTTGTCCGTGGCCCCGCGGTTCACGGTCGCGCGGACTACGACGACCTTGGTGATCCGGTCGCCCAGACGCGGGTCGGACGGGACGTCGCGCCCCCAGGCGCCGTCGGAGGCATAGGCCTGATCGACCGACAGGACGCCGGTGGGGGTGTCGGTCCGGCCGTTCCTGCCGGCCGTGTTGCGGGCGCAAAACAGTTCCAGAAGCAGGTCATCGTGGGCGTTGCCGAACGGGTGGGTGGAGGCCCCGGCCAGGGACTCACCTGACAGCACGTCCATCGTGCCCAGCACGAAGTCGTCGGGCGCGAACAGGAGCAGCCGGCTGGTGCGTTGCAGCGAGTCGTCGAAGGGCTTGTAGCCCAGGACCGATGGTCCCCACGGGAGCATCTGAAGCGCCACGGCCAGGACGCCGACCAGGATCATGCCGGTCAGCAACCCCAGGGTGCCCCCGCCGATCCGATTGGCCCACAGCCCCAGCACCACGTTGCGGTGCAGGAAGTGGTCGGCAGCCAGCCGAAGGCCCAGCAGCAGGACGACGAAGAGGACCAGCAGCGCGACGGCGTCGGCCAGGGTGGGCTGCTGCGAATACATCATCGCGGCCAGCGGTTCGTAGTAGTTGAACGCCACGAGCGCCGACACCAGCGACAGGACGGCCATGATCATCGCGCTGTAGAAGCCCTGCGTGGCCTGGAAGAACGCGATGGCCACGACCAGGATCGTTGCCAGCAGAACCAGTATCATCGTTGCCGCTCCCGGGGCTAGTACTTCCTCTCCATTTGCGAGACGCGGATCAGTTCTTGGACGCTGGTGACGCCGCCGATGACCCGCTGGAGGGCCTGCTCCTGGAGATAGAGCATCCGGTTCTTCCGGCAGACTGCCTTGATCTGCGCCACCGGCGCGCCGGAGACAATCATCTGACGAATCTCGTCGGTGACCTCCAGCAGCTCGAACACCGCCGTCCGCCCCAAGTACCCGGTCCCCTGGCAGGCCACGCAGCCGATGGGGTTGCCTTTCTCGTCGGTCAGGGGCTTGGTGGGCGGGCGGTAGAAGCGCTCGATCCCCTGGCCGGAGAGGTTGGCCTTGGCCAGCATCTCGGGGTTGGGCACGTACGGCTCGCGACAGTTGGGGCAGAGCTTCCGCAGCAGCATCTGGCACAGCACCGCCTGGAGCGGGCCGGCGGCAAGCTGGGCATCGCCGCAGAGCTTGACCCACTTGGCCAGGGCGGTGAACGTGTCGGACGCCGACAGGCTCAGCAGGATCGTCTTGTCGGCCGCGGTGTTGGCGAGCAGCTCGGCGGTCGCGGTGTCGGGGCACTCATCCACCATGAGGACGTTGGGGTCGCGGCGCAGCACCGCCGCCACGACCGACGCCACCTTGTCCTTGGCGTCCCCGTAGGTGTGTTGCGTGATGTTCTCCAGGTCGACGGCCGGCCGGGCCTCGACGCTCTCCAACTGGTGCACGAACGCGTCATGCTCGCGGAGCAGCGAATACAGCGTGCTGGTCACCCCGCTCCCGGACCGCCCGGAGACGATGATCAAGCCGCTGCCGGCGCCGTTGATCTCCTTGACCCGCGCCAGGGTCCCCTCGTCCATGCCCAGGCCGTCCAGGCGCGTCTGCACGAACTCCTGGATGACCCGGAACTGCATGCGCTGTCCGCCGGTGGTCCCGGCCGAGCGAAGCCCAATCTCGATCTGCATTCCGGCCAGGTCCACGGCCATCTGGCCGCCCTGCGGGCGGCGGCGATCCTCCACCTCCATTCCCCCCAGGCCCTTGAGGTACTGGATGATCGCCTCGGTGAGCGGCAGGGGCAGGGGCGGGCGATCCTGCACCACGCCGTCAATGACGAATCGCACGCGCGTCTGGCCGCCGCTGGCGGGCGAGAGGTCCGCCTCGCTGGCGCGGCGGAAGACGATGTCGTAGAGCAGCTCCTGGCAAGCGTTGTAGGCCTGCTGCTCCTCCTCGCTGCTGGTGGCGGTGGGCGGAATGGCCGCCTTGCCGCTGGCGTGGTAGAGCCTCAGCTTGCGGAGCACCGTGATCGTCTTGGGCTTCTGGCCGCTGAACAGGCCCTTGAGGTGGGAGACCGTCAGGACCTTGTCCTCCTCGCTGTTCACCCGGCTGTTGCGGTGGGTGATGTAGGCCACCAGCACGCCCCCGGTCAGGAGCACGTAGGTCAGCAGCCCGATCACGTAGTAGGGCTGCACGAGCCAGATGAACGTGGTGCCCGCCGCGACCAGCAGCACCGCCACAGGCCAGCCCGTCTGGGAGGCGCGAACCTTCTTGGCGTCCTTCTGCACCCACGGGGCCAGGATCATCCACGGGATCATCAGCAGGAACATCACGAGGATCTTGACCGGTGAGAAGTACGGCCCGGTCGATTGGGCAGCCCCGATCAGGTCCATCATCACTGTGCCGCTCATCTCTGCCTCGTGGGGTACCTTCCTGCGTTGGGGAGAGCGCCCGGCGGCTGCGCCGCTCAGCGCCGCGCTCAGCGGCCGACCAAGCCGGTCCGGCTGGTCGTGATGCCTTTCATCACCATCTTCAGTTCGTCGACGTTGGGGGCGTGGTCGTAGGCCACCTTGGGGTCGATGAACCCTTGTTCGATCAATTCCAGCAAGCTGCGGGTGAAGGTCTTCATGCCCTCCTGCTCGCCGGCGCGGATGAGGTCGGGCAATTCGGTGTCGCGTCGGTCCTCAATGAGTTGCCGGACGCTGGGGCTGCTCAACAGGATTTCCACGGCCGGGACGCGCCGCACGCCGGGGGCGATGCTGGGTAGGAGCAGTTGGCAGATGACCGCTCGCAGGTTGAAGGCCAGCGCCTGGCGGACCAGGTCGCGGCTGTCGGCGGGGAACAGGTCCAGCACGCGCCCGATGGTCTGGGCGGCCCCGCTGGCGTGCACCGTGCCGAAGACCAGGTGCCCCGTTTGGCTCGCCTGCAAGGCGGCCTGGAACGTGTCGCGATCGCGCATCTCCCCAATCAGCACGACGTCGGGGTCTTCGCGCATCAGGTACTTCAGCGCCGACTCGAAGCTCTCGGCGTCGATGCCGATCTCACGCTGGCTGATCAGGGCCTTGCGGTTCTCGTGCAGGAACTCGATGGGGTCCTCGATGGTCACGATGTGGCAGGGGCGATGGGTGTTGATGTACTCCAGCATGCTGGCGATGGTCGTGCTCTTGCCGCTGCCGGTGGGGCCGCTGATGAGCACCAGACCCTGATGGGCCTGGGAGATCTTCTCCAACACCGCCGGGAGGTGCAGGGTGGCGAAGTCGGGGATGTCGCGCGTGACGCGCCGCACGGCCATCGACACCCGCCCGCGCTGGCGGTAGACGTTCACCCGGAACCGGTCCCCACCGGGCACCTCGTAGGCGACGTCGATGCTGCCGTGCTCGGTGAAAAAGGCCGCCTGCTTGGCCGTCATCAGCTCACTGGCCATGGCCTCGATCTCCTCGGCGGTGGGGGGATCGGAGGTGGTCGGCTTGATCATCGTGTCCACGCGCAGGTAGGGCGGCGTGCCGGGGCGGATGTGCAGGTCGCTGGCACCGTACTTGACCATGGCGCGGAAAAACTTGTCGAGCTTGGGGCGCTTGCCCGTGCGTTGCGAGGGCCACTCGCCGCTGAGCTCCCGCTCCTCGATGGGCTGCTGCAATGGACGCTCTGCCGGATCCACTATCCCTTCCTTGCTGCCGCCACCCCGGCCTCGGCTGAGGCGGTCAGCCTCACCGGCACGCCGCGCTCGGCCAGGTAGCGCTTGGTCTGCTCGATCGTGTACTTGCGAAAGTGAAAGATGCTCGCTGCCAGCGCCGCGTCGGCCTGACCTTGGGTGAGCACGCGATACATGTCTTCGGGCGAGCCGGCCCCCCCGGAGGCGATCACCGGGATGTGGACGGCCGAGGCCACCGCGGAGGTGATCTCGATGTCGTAGCCGGCCCGGGTCCCGTCGGCGTCCATCACGGTGAGCAGAATCTCCCCGGCCCCGCGGCGCTCGACCTCTTGGGCCCACGGCACGGCCTCCAGGCCCGTCGGCACACGCCCGCCATCGATGTGCACCTCCCAGCACTCCCCCCCGTTGCGGACGATGCGCTTGGGGTCGATGGCGACCACGATGCACTGGGCGCCGAACCGCCGTGACGCGGCCGAGACGAACTGCGGGTCCCGCACGGCGGCGGAGTTCACGGACACCTTGTCGGCCCCGGCCGCCAGCAGATTGCGGCAGTCCTCGATCGTCCGCACCCCCCCGCCGACCGTCAGCGGCATGAATACCTGCTCGGCCGTGGCCGCGACGACCTCCAGCAGGATGTCCCGCCGTTCGTGGCTGGCCGTGATGTCCAGGAACACCAGCTCGTCGGCCCCCTCGGCCTCGTAGCGGCGGGCGACCTCCACGGGGTCCCCGGCGTCGCGGAGGTCCAGGAACTTCGTGCCCTTGACCACGCGGCCTTTGTTCACGTCCAGGCAGGGGATGATCCGTTTGGCCAGCACGTCCTGTTCCGATGGTTTCCTAGCCTTGATTCGTGGGCGGCATTCTACCGTGTCTGCGGCCCTGTTCGCAATGGCCCAAGGGGCAAAGAAGGCCCTTCCGACACCGCCCGTCGCGCACCAAGCTCGCACCGTACCCATGTCGCGTGCGGGCTTTTCAGCCTCACCGGCGCCCCGTATAATCCCCCTGGACTGCGGGCGTAGCTCAATGGCTAGAGCTCCAGCCTTCCAAGCTGGTTGTTGAGGGTTCGACTCCCTTCGCCCGCTGTGGCTGTCCATTTGCCGTCGGCGCCGCTTGTCGTCTGGGCCGACGCCGCCATCACCCAGGGTGAAACTGTTCAGCGGCCCCGCGCCGCCCGCCCCGGGCCGCTTGTCTCGGAGCACGCATGGACATCGAATCGGTCATCAAGGCCGGGCCCTTTGCGCCCACCTGGGAGTCCCTGGAGCATTACGCGGTCCCGCCGTGGTACCTCGATGCCAAGTTCGGCATCTTCATCCATTGGGGCGCCTACAGCGTGCCGGCCTTCGGCAACGAGTGGTACCCCCGGAGCATGTACCAGCAGGGCTCGCGGGAGTTCGGCCACCACCTGGCGATGTACGGCCCGCAGACCGAGTTCGGGTACAAGGACTTCATCCCGCGCTTCACCGCCCAGCACTTCGACCCGGCCGCCTGGGTGGAGCTTTTCCGCAAGGCCGGGGCGCGGTACGTCGTGCCCGTAGCCGAGCATCACGATGGCTTCGCCATGTACGATTGCTCCCTGTCGCGATGGACCGCCGCCAAGATGGGCCCCAAGCGCGACGTGATCGGCCAGCTCGCCGAGGCGGTGCGCCGCGAGGGCATGGTCTTGGGGCTGTCCAGCCACCGGGCCGAGCACTGGTGGTTCTTCGAGGGCGGCAGGGCGTTTGATTCCGACGTGCGCGATGAGCGATACGCCGATCTCTACGGCCCGGCCGCCTCGGACAAGACGCAGCCCGACGCGGCCTTCCTGGACGACTGGCTGGCGCGGACGTGCGAGCTGGTGGACAAGTACCGCCCGCAGCTGGTCTATTTCGACTGGTGGATCGAGCAGCCGGCCTTCGCGCCCTACCTCCAGAGGTTCGCCGCGTATTACTACAACCGCGCCGCGCAGTGGAAGACGGCCGTGGCCATCAACTACAAGCACGGCGCCTTTCCGCCGCGGGCGGCCGTGCTGGACGTGGAACGCGGGCAACTGGCCGACATCCGCCCCCTGTTCTGGCAGACCTGCACCTCCCTGTCGACAAACTCCTGGGGCTACATCAACCACCCCCGGTACAAGACTGCCGCCTCGATAGTGGGCGATCTGGTGGACATCGTCTCCAAGAACGGCACGCTGCTGCTGAACGTCGGGCCGCGGGCCGATGGGACGATCCCCCAGGTCGAGCAGCAGATGCTGCTGGAGATCGGCCGCTGGCTGGAGGTCAACGGGGAGGCCATCTACGGGACGCGCCCGTTCAGGGTCTTCGGCGAAGGTCCCACGAAGGTCGCCGGTGGCTCGTTCGCCGACACCCAGCGCGCCGGCTACACCGCGCAAGACATCCGCTTCACCGTCAAGGGTGACGCACTCTACGCGATCGCGCTCGCCTGGCCGGAGGGCGAGGTAGCGGTCCAGTCCCTGGCGGCCTCCGCCGGCCTGGCGGCGGGCAAGGTCAAGGCCGTGGAGCTGCTGGGCTGCGACGCCAAGCTCACCTGGTCGCAGGACGCCCGCGGCCTGCGCATCCAGACCCCGCGCGAAAAGCCGTGCGAGCACGCCTGCGTCTTCAAGATCACCGGCCAGCGCGAGCTGGCCTTTGACAGCGTGCTCCAGGTGGACTCCACCGGTGTGGTGGAGCTGCCCGCCAACCGCGCCGAGCTGCTGGGGGCCAAGCTCCAGATCGCCTGGCGCGACGCGGGGCCGGAGATCACCAACTGGATCAACGGCGCCGAGCGCGTGGCCTGGATGGTCCAGGTCAGCCAGGCGGGGACCTACGAGGTCGCGGGCCTGCTGGCCTGTGGCGAGGTCGAGGCGGAATTCGCTGTGGAGCTCGCCGGCCAGACGCTCACCGGCCAGGCGCCCCGCAAGGCTCCCTGGGACGCCTATCAGCCGACCACTCTCGGCCGGGTCAAGATCGCCAAGGCCGGCCCGTACACGCTCACCGTCCGCCCCGCCAACCCGCAGACCTGGGGTGGCATGACCCTGGCCGGGATGACCTTGCGACGGATAAGCTGACGGCAACGGAGCGAGATCACAACCATAGCCCTGCCCAGACTGAAGTTATTCAGTGTCCACCCTGAAGATCCACCTGACCTACCAATGCACGGGGGCGTGCGATCATTGTCGCTTTGCGTGCCAGCAGACCCCGCGGGAGGTCATCGACGGCGACCTTGCCCTCGACTGCATCCGCACGTTGAAGAAGATCCACGCCCTCGACACCGTCGTGCTGCTGGGGGGCGAGCCGGGATTGTTCCCCCAGGTTACCTGGCGCCTGGCCTCGGGCGCGCGGGAACTGGATACCACCGTGCGGGTGGAGACCAACGCCTCCTGGGCCGTCTCGGCCGCGGCGGCCCGGCAGTTCCTCGAGCCGCTGTGCCGCGAGCACGCGCACGTCTGCTTCAGCCTCGATGCCTTCCATGAGCGTTTCATCCCGCCGGAGCGGGTCGAGCAGGCGGTGAAGGTCTGTGACGAGCTGGGCGGCAGCTACTCCTTCGAGGCCGCCTACCTGGACCGGAAGGCCCGCCCCGCCGTGGACGTGCGGACCGATGAGATCATCGCCGGCCTCGAAGCCCGCGCGGGCCATGCGCTAAAGGTCTACCGCGGCCCGGTCATTTTCTGCGGCCGGGCGGCCGAACGCCTGGCGCCGCTGGTCGCCAAGGGGCGCGGTGTACCCGGCGAGACCTGCCAGGCGGTGCCCTGGTGGGCCAAAGGTCACCTGCGAACGCTGGACCTGATCACCCTGGATCCCAGGGGAGACCTCAGCAAGGGTTGCGGGATCGTCTTTGGCAACGTCCGGCAGACGCCGCTGGAGGAGGTTCTGAAGACCTACGACGCCGAAAAGCATCCGATCTTCTCGGTGCTGCTGGAATCCGGCCCGCTGGGTCTGGCCCGCCAGGCCGAGGCGCTGGGCTACCGGCCCAAGGACGACTACGCCGACCGATGCCACCTCTGCGAGGAAGCCCGAGCCGTCTTGCAGGCCAAGTATCCGGAGTATCTGATTCCCTATTGACCCGCATCGGGTACGATTCTGTCGGCCGGCGGCCAAGAGCGAGAGATTGCCATGAGATTCGCCAAGTACCACGGACTGGGCAACGACTACATCGTCCTGGAGGCGCTGGAGGCGGGCGACGATCTGCGGCCCGAGGTGGTCCGGCGGATCTGTGACCGCCACTACGGCCTGGGCGCGGACGGCATCCTGCTTGGTCCCATCGGCCCCGGCCGGCCTTTCCGGCTGCGCATCTTCAACCCCGACGGCTCCGAGGCCGAGAAGAGCGGCAACGGCCTGCGGATCTTCGCCCGCTACCTGCTCGACACCGGCCGGGCGGGCCCAGGGGCGTTGGACATGGTCACTTCCGCCGGCCCGGTGCGGGCGGAGGTGCTCGCCGGCGGGGACGTCCGCGTCGAGATGGGCACGGTGAGCTTCCAGTCAGGATGCATCCCCGTCACCGGCCCGCCGCGCGAGGTGATCGACGAGGAGATGACCGTGCTGGGTGAGCGTCTGCGGACCTGCGCCGCGACGATCGGCAACCCGCACTGCGTCGTGCTCGATGCCCCCGTCTCGGCCGAGTCGGCCCGGCGCCTGGGCCCGGCCATCGAGACCGATCCCCGCTTTCCCCACAGGACCAACGTCCAGTTCCTGGAGGTCGTGGATCGCCGCACGCTCCGCATCGAAATCTGGGAGCGCGGGGCGGGCTACACCCTGGCCTCCGGTTCCAGCAGTGTTGCCGCGGCGGCCGTGGCGGTCCGCCTGGGCCTGTGCGAACGCCAGGTCACCGTGCGGATGCCCGGCGGCCAGCTCCAGGTCACGATCGGTCCGGATTTCGCCGCCACGCTCCTTGGCCCGGTCACCAAGATCGCTGACGGCACGATCGATCCCCAAGGCCTGGCCTGGCGCGCCGTGTGATGCGTCAAGGGGAGGCTGGGGACCGTTGAACGGTTTCTCCCCAGCCACTACCATCACCGCATGCCCCCGGCTGTCCCGCAAACAAAGGCAGGCAAGCCCTTCAACGTCCGCGCGCTCCTGGCCGTAGGCGTGCCGGTCGCGCTGGGCTGGCTGTGGAGCATGGGGCTGCTGGTTCAGCGGGTGCACATCGTCTACAAGTATTACGTTTCTTCAGCCATCTCCGACCTGGCCGGCTGGTTGGGCTCGCTGCTCATCGCGTTTCACCCCACGCTGTTTTGGATGACCTTTGTGGCTATGGGCGTTGGATGGGTGGCAGCGCGTGCGTTTCGGCCGGCTTGGCCTGTGTGGGCGCGGGCGGTGGTGCTGGCGGGCTTCTGGGCCGTGCCGGTCCTGGACTTGGTGCGCCTCGCTGGGCCGTCCCTGCCGGTGACGTTCCTGGAGCCCATCGGCCTGGCCCTGCTGACAGGTTGGGCAGTCAGGGATTTCGTCCGCCTGAGGCTCTCGCGCTCGTCCTCGACGGTCCTGGCGAGACCACGAGCCCCCGGGTGGCTGTGGTTTCTGGCCGTGGCGGTTGTGGCCGCGGCGCTGGGCGGGTGGTGGTTCTGGGTGTCGCACCGGGCCTACGCCGACTACGAGCTTGGTTATTTTGACTTCGGCCACTTTGCCCGGCGGGTCATCAACACCTGGCGGGGGTACGGGTTCCTCCAGCAGACCCCCGGGCTGCCGCCGTTTTGGGACCATTTCAACCCCGGCCTGGCGGGGCTCGCGCCGCTGTGGGGGCTGTGGCCTAATGCGCATCTGTTCTTTGCCCTCCAGGCGACGTGCCTGGCCGCCCCAGCAGTGTTTGTGTACGGCATCGCCCGTCGGCTGGGCGCCGCGCCTGCGGCTGCGGCGGCCTGGGCCGGTGCGTACCTTACCTGGCCGGTGGTGGGGCAGCTCAACTACAACTTCAGCTACGGGTGGCACCCGGTGAGTACGGCGCTGCCGCTCATGCTGGCGGCGGCCTACTG
>JALHTV010000001.1 GCA_022866005.1 Phycisphaerae bacterium | reverse complement strand
TGCTCCTCCTGGTCGGCCTGACTGCGCAGACCGTGATGGAGGTGAGCGACGATGAGCCGATACCCCCGGCCGGGCTCTGCGCTCAGTTCCCGCAGGGCCGCTAGGAGCGCCACACTGTCGGCCCCGCCGGAGACGCCCACCACCACCGCCGAGCGCGGCTCGATAAGAGGCCCGGCGTCGATGGCCGCGGCTACCGCCTCCACGAAGGGGTCCACTTGGCTGTCGCTGCGGTTCACAATCCGGCCTTGTCTATTGTCAACGCCCCAGTTAGGCCATAGTATCAGCCGAGCCACGTCTGGGAAACCCAATGAGGCCGATACCACGGTCAAAACACACCCCCGCCGTCGTGGTGCTCCTGGCGGTGGCCGCTCTGTACGGCGGCCTGGCTACGACGGACTCTTCTCTGGACGACCGTCAGATCACCCTGGCCACGGCCGCCCTGAGTGCCTCCGACGGCGGGCTGTTTCCCGCAGACCCTCTGTTCGGCCCCAAGGGTCCGGTGTTCTCGCCAAGTCCTGCCTTCGCAGGGGCGATGAGGTTGATGCTGCCGGTGACCGGTGGGGACCCCATCCGGTTGCTGCGGCTGCTGGTGGGGCCTATGGTCCTGCTGTACCTGCTGGGCATGTACGCCCTGCTGCTGCGCCAATGCCGCAGTTGGTCGGTCGCGGCCTTCGTGGCCATCCTCAGCACGGTGGTAATCGAGGCGATGGGCGGCACGACGTGGGGCCTGGGCACGTTGGCTTCGGCCGGGCCAAGCGGCCTGGCCCTGGCGGCCACGCCGTGGCTGGTGCTGGGACTGCTGGACGCCCTCAACCGGCCGTCCGGGCGGTGGCGCCTGGCGGCGGTGTTCCTGGGGGTGGGACTGCTGGGCCACTTCGACCTGAGCTGGGCGCTGAATATGGCGATCATCTTGTCAGCCACCTACCTGATCCAGCGACGGCTTGTGCCCATGGCCTGGTTGGCCGCGGCGGCCTGCCTGGTACTGGCGGCTGCGGCGGCCATTCCCCCCCTGGTGCAGTGCGCCAGGACCCGCCTGGGGCCCCCCGCCAGCCAGGAGGCAGTCCAGGCGGTCTGGCGGACGTTGCGCGAGGGGGACCACGCCCTGCTCTACCCCCAGGCTTGGCGGGCGCTGCCCGATTGGCTGGTCTGGGTGCTTCCCCTGGCCATCCCCATGCTGGTCACGCTGTGGCAGGTGGACCGATTCCGTGCGCCTTTCCTGGGGTTCTGGGCCACCTTTGCCGCCTCGGCGGTAATCGTCGCCACGGTGCTCCAGGTAACCAGCCAATGCATTGGCCGGGTCGCTCACGCGCCGCCGCCGGTGCTGGGTTTTGTGCGGGCCTCGTGTCTGCTCATGGTGCCGCTGTATGCCCTGTTCGCCCAGGCGCTGACCAGTCTGTTCCGCCTGACGGTCGGGCACCACGGGCTGATGCGGACGGCCTGCGCGCTGGCGGCGGCGGCGTGGATGATCCCTTCGGACAATCTCGCCCCGGCCCGGCACCTGGCCTACACCGGCGCGTCGGTCCTGCTGAGCGAGGAGCATCAGCCTCGCCGCATCCGCCAGTTGCAGGAATCCGCCAGCCGCCATGCGGAACTGGAGGCCCTGGCTCGCTGGGCCGCGACCAACACACCCACCGACGCCGTCTTCCTGATCGACCAGAGCTATTTCCGGGTGCTGTCGCGTCGGACGATCGTGGCCGGGGACGCCGATGGAGACTATCTGAGCTGCGCGCGGCCAGAGGACCTGCTGGACTGGAGGCAGCGCCTGACGCGCCAGGCGCATCTGTTGCGTCCCGGCGCCGGCAAGACTGACCCGGCGGCCATCGGCCAATTCATCACGGACCTATCATCCCGCCGCTCGTTTGCCTTGGGCGGGGCGTGGTATGCCGTGCTGTCGCCCCTGGCGGCGCCGGAGGGCGGTGCCATGCTGACCGAGGTCACCTCCGACCAGTGGGGCCGGTTCTACCGGCTGTACCAGATCAAATGACTAAAGCCCGACACGAAAGGAGCAACCCATGACTCGTTGGACCGTCGTAGTGGTGATGCTGGCCGCTGTGGGGACAGGGGCGGGGTGCGGTCGCGCCCTGAGCGAAGGGATTGGTGAGGTGCGCGGCGCCTCGGGGCTGGTCATGCCCATCAACCCGGCCTCGACGGCGGCCAATCCGAATGAGCTGGCCGGGTACCGCCGCTTTGTACTCGGCGAGATCCGCGAGGATATCGGCGGCCGGCTATCAGGCCAGTTCCTCCCGCAGCTCCGCCAGGAATTCGCCGTGCAACTGGTTGAGAAGCATCTGCCCAACGAGCGGGGCGGCAAGACGCTGATAGTCCGCGGGACGATCATCCACTACGAGGACACCGGCACGATCGGGACGGTCGTCAGTCCTCTGGAGGAAGTGATCTGCCGCACCGAGTTCGTGGACCAATCCAGCGGGAAGGTTCTGGCCGTGGCCAACTGCATCGGGCGGACCAATACCACGCTGAACCGGGGCGTGAACACCAAGGCCGAGGGCCTGGCCAAGGCGTTCGTGGCCTGGATTGACAAGCGCTATCCCAAGGAAGGCCGGCCGGAGAGCCGATAGCGCCTGGGCCGCTACACCGGCCGGAAGGACAAACCATGCGCCAGTACCTGGCATGCATTCTGGTGGCCTGTGTCGTGGCGGGCTGCGAGAACGGGAACGCGGTCATGCCGCGGGCCTGGATGACCCCGACTGCGCCCACCAGCCGCCCGACCCCCGCCCCCGCCGTGATGGCCTACGTCGCCGGCGAGCCGATCTACATGAGCGAGTTGCAGGACCTGCTGGTCCGCGCCCACGGCGTGCCGGTGGCCTACGAACTGGTCGCCAACGAGCTGGTCCGCCAGGCCGCCCAGGCCAAGGGCCTCACCGCCAGTGACGCCGAGATCCAGGCCGAAAGCGACCGCACGCTGAGGGAGCTGTTCCCCAACGCCCAGCAAAGCGACCAGCGCGAGCGAATGCTGGGCGAGCTGCTCCAACGGCGCGGCGTGTCGGCCAAGCAGTGGCAACTCGTCATGCGCCGCAACGTGCTGCTGGGCAAGCTCGCCGCACCGCGGGTCACCGTCGGGGAGGCGGAGATCGCCGAGGAGTTCCGCCTTCAGTACGGCCGCAAGGTCGAGGTCCGGCACATCCAGACCGTCTCGCTCGCGTCGGCCCAGGAGGTGCTCAAGCAACTGGGCAAAGGGGTCGACTTCGCCGAGCTGGCGCGACGGGCGAGCGTCAACCCCTCGTCCGTTGAGGGCGGGCTGCTGCCGCCGATCGGCCCCGACAGCCGCATGGTTCCCCCGGCCATCCGCGAGGCGGCGCTGGCCATGACGAAGGTCGGACAGCTCAGCGAGCCCATCCAAGTCGAGACGGCCTACCACGTGCTGCGCCTGGAGAAGATCCACCCGCCCGCCAACGTCAAGCTCTCCGACGTCAAGGACGCCCTCGCCCGCGATGCTCGCGCTCGCCTGCTGCGGGCCGAACAGCAGAAGGTGCTGGCCGAACTCATCCAGGCCGCCCGGAACGCCAAGAGCATCCAGTACGTCGATCCGGTGCTGAAGGTCCAGGTCGAGGCCGCTCAGGAACCCGCGCCCTAGCCCGCCCGCCGCGACGCCATAGGGAGAGGCCGTGGACGCCTCTGGGGGGTTCGGCTAGCATGGCGGCATGGGTCTGCGGCGATACGGCACGTTCATCGGCGGCATAGACCTGCCCGACCAGAAGTCGGCGACGCTCAACCGCCCCATCACGCCTGCGACGCGCCCGTCGCGCCTCCTGGTGCCGCTGAATCCCTGCGGCGGCCCGCCGGCGCAGCCCGTCGTCACAGCCGGTCAGACCGTCCAAGCCGATCAGAAGCTCGCCGAGGCCCACGATCCCACCGCCGTCGACGTCTTCGCGCCCTTGTCGGGGCGCGTGGCGTCCGTGGCGGCGTCCGCAGCCGTGGCGGGGCCCACGGGATTCATGACCGTCCCGGCCATCGAGCTGGTTGATCTGGACCAGGCCCCGCCTTCGGCGGCACTGCGCCCGCGGGCCCACTGGCTGCACCGAGATGCCGATGCCCTGGCGGCGGAGGTCTGCGCGGGCGCCCTGACCACCCACCGCCGGCCGATCGTGCCGCTGACCGCCTGGCTGGACCGAGCCGCGCGGTGCGATGTGCTGATCGCCAATGGCTTCGAAGGCCAGCCTTACGTCACCGCCAGCCACCGCCTGCTCACCGAGTACGGGGCAGACGTCATCGTCGGCCTGGCCATCCTGGCCAGGGTCCTGCGGTCCAAGCGAGTGATGCTGGCCGTCGACCACCGCCGCACCGGCAGCTACCACGAGCTGGCGCGGGCGGCTCGGCGCCACGGCATCGTCACCATCGCCTTGCCGCACAAGTACCCCACCGGCGCCGACGCGCTGCTGGTGAAGGTGCTCACCCGCCGGCGCGTCCCCCCCGGCGGCCGGGCGGCGGACGCCGGCGTGGCCACGATCGATCCGGCCAGTTGCCTGGAGGTGTTCCGGTGGGTCGCCTGCGGCCTGCGACCGACCGGGCGCGTGGTCACGGTCTCCGGGGAGCGGGCCAGTCCCTGCGAGAACTACTGGACGCCGCTGGGCTATCCGTGTGCGGAGCTGATCGGCGGCGTCCAGCCCTTCCTCCACGGGGGGCCGATGGTTGCCCTGCGGGGCGTGGCCGGTGCGGTCGTCACGGCCGCGACCGACGCGCTGCTGGCCATTGACGAGGCCCCGCTGGCCGTGCCGACCCCCTGCATTCGCTGCGGCTGGTGCACCGATCACTGCCCGGCGCGGCTGAATGTGGCGATCCTCAACGATGACTTCGAGCTGGCGCAAGTGGACCACGCCCACCGGCTAGGGGTGGAGGCGTGCCTGGCCTGCGGCGTGTGCTCGTACGTCTGCCCGGCGCGGTTGCCCCTGGCGGCGCGGGTCGGCCGGCTGAAGCAGGCCGTGTCCGGCGCGGAGGGTCCGGCACGATGACGGACGCCGCCCCAAGCCCCGTCGCCGCGCGCCCGGCGGCTCCACCGGGCTGGCCTCGCCGCGAGGCGCCCTTCCTGCACTCCCTGGAGGCGGCCAGGACGATCTACATCGTCACGCAGCTTGCGGCGGCCGGGCCGCTGATTGCCGGACTGGTCGTCTTCGGCTGGCGGGCGGCGGCGGTGGCGGTGCTGGCGATCGCGTCCTGTGCGGCTGTGGAAAACGCCTACTATCGCTGCGCGCGGACCCCGGCGATGCTGGGGCGCTCGCACGCCTACCTGACGGGGCTGCTGCTGGCGCTGACGCTGCCGCCGTTTGTGCCCTGGTACGTGCCGGTCGTCGCGGCGGCACTGGCCATCCTCATCGGCAAGGCCATCTTCGGCGGCGTGGGGCACTTTCTGTGGCAGCCGGCGCTGGTGGGGCGGCTGGCCGTAGCGGTGATGTTCCCCACCACGATGAACCCAGCCATCTGGCCGGTGCTGGCACCCAACAGGCTGCTGGTCGGCGACGTGCGCCTGGCGCGAGCGGTAGAGGACTACCGCCAGTGGTCCGCCCACCCCGCCCCACGCGGCGCCGACGCCATCTCCCTGGTGCGCCCGGCCACCGTTCTGGGCGGACTGACGAGCAAGGAGCCGGCCTTCTCCGGCCTGGCCTTCAAGCCCGAAGGCGCGCCCAGGAACAAGGGCCTGGCCCTGCTCCAGATGCCGCCGATGACCGACCTGCTGGTCGGCGTCACGCCCGGGGGAATCGGCGAGACGTGCGCCGGGGCCATCGTCCTGGGCGCGGTATACCTGGCCTACCGCGGCCTGCTGAAGTGGCAACTGCCGGTCTCGATCGTCTTCTCGGCCGCGGCCGTGGCTGCCGTGGCGCCGGTGCGCCTCGCGGGGGCGGGGGCGGAGGTCCGCACCGTCTGGCTGCCCCTGATCGCCGAGGGCACCGACGTGGGACTGACCTACGTGTGCTACCAACTGTTCAGCAGCGAACTGCTGCTGGCGGCCGTGTTCCTCGCGACCGAGATGACCAGTCGGCCCGTCACCGCCGGCGGGCAGGTGATCTTCGGCGTGGGCTGCGGGGCGGTCGGCATGGGGCTGAAGCTCACCCTCGCCGTCCCCATCCCCTTCTACATGGGCGTGCTGGCCATGAACAGCTTCACGCCCGCCATCGACGCGATCTGGCGCCCGAGAGTCCTGGGCCAGCAACGCTTCGCCTTCGCCCGCCGTCCCCGAGTCGCCAAGTGAGTGGCGCGAGGCGCAAGTGCCTCCACGCCCACCGCGAGAGCGATTCCGAATTCCGAAATCGCGTGCTACTCTTCCTCGTTCGCCTCTTCTTGCGGCGGGTGCCGGCTCGTCAGCCCCGCCGCGGCCGCCACGCACAATAGCGGCGTGATGGCCAGGCGGTACCGCGGCAGGCCGAACGGCCCGGGCAGCAGCACCCCCGCCACCACCAGCGCCGCCAGCAACCACCCCTCAGGGGGGATGCCCCAGCGGACCCGCCGCAGCAGGCACAGGACCGTTCCCAGGTATTGCACAGCCGTGGCGATCAGCAGCGGCGCGACCAGAAGCAACACAGCGAGATTGTCGCCGAAGTAGTGCCGCACCGCCGCCACCAGGCCCTGGGTGTGCAGCACGTCCACCGTGCCGCGCTCCCCGCGCGTGATCCCTGCGGTCTCGAGCACGTCGGTCGCGGCGGGCAGGAAGACGCCCAGCGAGCCGAGCAGGTGGATGCGGGCGTACAGCCAGGGATGCGCACGGATGATGCGGACCGCCTCACGCCGGCGGGCTGCCGCGGCCTGGCCGGGGGTCTTGCCGGCGCTCGCCAGCCTGTCGGTGCTCTTGAGTTCCTCCCGGGCCTCGGCGGGCGGGATGCCTTCGGTGGCCGCGATCACCTCCGGTGCGGCGAAGTAGTACATCCCGTCCGAGGCAAAGCTGGAGAAACCCATGTAGCCGGCTGTGACGGCATTGTGGACCACCCACGGTGCGCACGCGACGGCCACGATGCTCACCAGCGCCCCCGCGCGCACCCACCGCCGCTCGCCGCCGGCGAGCAGCAGCACCACGGCCGTCACGGCCGCCATGACCAGCCCGGTGGGACGCACGTAGCAAGCCGCCGCCAGGACCAGCGCCCCCGCCGCCAACGCCCACATCCGGCCGGACCGCAGGTGGTGCACCCACAGCAGCACCGCCAGGGTGAACAGGAATGCATACACGCTATCGGACAAGATCCGCAGACACGCCGCCGCCGCCAACGGCTCAAAGGCCAGCAGCGCCGCGGCGATCAGCCCGGCCCGCTCGCCCAGCAGCGTCCAGCCCAGAACGCACGTGAGGTAGACCAACGCCACGTCCAGGATCACCTGGCCCACCAGCACCGCACGCCACCAGGACTCGCCCCACGGCACCGAGAACGCCAGCAGCAACGGATACCCCGGCGTGCGGAAGATCTCCACCTGACCGTCGCGCTGGAAGGTCCCCTGCTCCACCAGCGAGTGCGACAGTTGGATGTACGCCTCGGAGTCCGGTGCGTAGATGCGGGCCTGGCCATCCTGCCACAGCGTCGCCAGCAACCCCACCCGAACTGCCAGCGCCAGCAGAAGGATGATCGGCAGCGTCCGTGAGCTCATGGTCAGCGTATCCTATGCGGGCGCGCGACGGGTTACAACGGGCGCCGGCGGCGGCTAGAATGGCGACGATGGCCACGTTGACCGTCTGCGAGATCTTTCTGAGCATTCAGGGCGAGGGCCGATCGGCCGGGCTGCCGTGCTCGTTCGTCCGCCTGGCCGGGTGCAACCTCCGCTGTAGCTGGTGCGACACAGCCTATGCCTGGAGCGGCGGGGAGCCGATGAGCATCCCCCAGGTGCTCTCGCGCCTGGAACAGCTCCGCTGCCGGCGCGTGGAGGTCACCGGCGGGGAGCCGCTCGTGCAGCCGGAAACCCTGGAGCTGCTGAAACGCCTCTGCGACCGCGGGTGGACGGTGCTGCTGGAGACCAACGGCTCGCTGGACATCGCCCCGGTGGACCGGCGCGTCGTGCGGATCGTGGACTTCAAGTGCCCCTCGAGCAACCAGGAGCCCAAAAACCTCTGGACGAATGTCGCGTCGCTGACCGACAAAGACGAAGTCAAGTTCGTCCTGGCCGACCGGGCCGACTACGACTACGCCCGCCAGAAGTTGGCTGCGCACCAGCTCTGCCGCCGGTGCACGGTGACCTTCTCGCCCGTCTTTGGCCGGCTGGACCCGGCCGAGGTGGCCAGGTGGATCCTGGCCGACGGCCTGGACGTGCGCTTGGGCCTGCAACTGCACAAGATTCTCTGGCCCCAGCAGACCCGCGGTGTGTAGCATCCAGGTCGCAAGGAGTCAACCGCTATGGATGCCGAGGTCATCAAGACGTTCCGCCTCGAGGCTGCTCACTTACTGCCCCAGGCTCCGGACGGCCACAAGTGCCGCCAGATGCACGGGCACAGCTATCGCGTGGACGTGCACGTCGTCGGACCGGTGGACGATCGCAGCGGATGGGCGATCGACTTCGGTGAGATCGCCCGCGCGGTCGATCCGATCCTGGCGGAACTGGACCATCACCTGCTCAACGAGGTGCCGGGCCTGGATAACCCCACCAGCGAGCATCTGGCGCGATATCTGTTTCACCGCATCGCCCCGCTGCTGCCAGGCCTGTCGGCTGTGACGGTCTGGGAGTCGGTCACCTCCCGGGTCATCTATCGAGGAGTTTAGGTCTGCTTCCCCCAGGCGGGTGCAGCAAGGGCATCCCGGACCGCGCTTGGAGGAATCCCCATGGCCTCGTCGCTGCGGAAGTGGCTGAAGGCAATCCATCCCGAAGGGATTCCCGGCCCGTGTGCATTCGTCTATGACGCCCTCACGCGGAGCAGCATCTTCCAACGCCATTACGACCTGGTCGCGCAGGACATCCTGAACTGCGGCTCCCAGGGCAGGCTGCTCGACATCGGCACCGGACCCGCGTGGCTGCTGCTGAAGCTTCACCAGCGTGCCCCGCAACTGGCCCTGACCGGGCTGGACATCTCCCCCGCCATGGTGCGCAAGGCCAAGGCAAACATCGCCCAGGCCCACCTCACCGGTGCCATCGAACTCGTGGAGGCAGGGGCCAAGGACCTCCCCTTCCCCGACTGCACCTTTGACCTGGTCGTCAGCACCGGGTCGATCCACCACTGGAAGGACCCCGTCAGGAGCCTGGACGAATGCCATCGCGTCCTCAAGGCCGGCGGCACCGCGCTGATCTACGACCTGGTGGTCAACCTTCCGGAGGCCGTTCGTTCAGCAGCGAGGCGGGAGTTCGGCAGGTATAGGATGCTCCTGCTGTGGCTGCACTCCTTTGAAGAGCCGTTCTACAGCCAGCAGCAGATGGCGGACCTGGCCGCCCAGAGCGTGTTCGGCAAGGGGGACGTCCGGTTCGTCGGTGTGCTGTGCTGCCTGACCCTGCACCGATCGAGCTGAGACGATCAGACCACTTCGATGTCCAGGGCGATGTCCACAGCCGCGGCGGAGTGCGTCAGTGCACCGACCGCGACCCGCTCCACGCCGGCCTGGGCCACCGCGCGGACATTCTCCAGCGTGATTCCGCCCGAGGCCTCCAGGCCTACCGCGCCGCGCAGCCCGGCCGCGTCGCGCAGCTTGACAGCCTGGCAAAGGCCATCCAGCGACATGTTGTCCAGCAGGATGATGTTCACCGGCAGCGTCAGCGCCACGCGGAACTGCTTCAGCGTGTCCACCTCCAGCTCCACGAACGCGTGATCCCCCAGGTACGGGCGGATGCGGTCCAGCTCGCGCCCCAGGGCCGTGATGGGGTCCTTGCCCTCGGCCCGCGCGAGCACCGCCAGGTGGTTGTCCTTCACCAGCACCGCGTCGTACAGGCCCTTGCGATGGTTCCTGCCCCCGCCGGCGCGGACGGCGTACTTCTCCAGCTCGCGCCAGCCGGGGGTGGTCTTGCGGGTGTCGTAGATCTCGGCGCCGGTGCCCGCGACGGCGGCGACATACTCCCGCGTGGTCGTCGCCACGCCCGACAGCCGCTGGAGAAAGTTCAGCGCCACCCGCTCGGCGGCCATCATGCCGCGGGCCGGCCCCCGCCACACGGCCAGCACGCACCCCGCCGCGACCGGCTCACCGTCGGCCACGACCTGCTCGGTGCGAAGGTCCCCGTCGTAGGCCGCCGCGATCGGCTCCAGCAGCGCCGCCCCGCACACCACGGCCGCCTGGCGCGCGACGAACCGGCCGGTGGCCGTGACTTCACGCGGCAGGATCGCGCTGGTGACGTCGCCGCCGCCCAGGTCCTCTTCGCGGGCCATCTCCAGCAGCCGCCACAGGTTCTCTCGCTCCCGCTTGCCCGGTGTCACCGCCATGCCACAGCTCCCTCAATCGACGCGGCAGAGCATACCCGATCCTTCCCCCCCCTGGAAAGCCCACCCGCGCCATGGAAAGCCCACCACGAAAGAAAGCGGGCGGCGCCATCATAGCCGCCCGCTTGGATCAGTTCTCATAGTGGTTTGAGCCCAGGCTCACTTCCGCCTGCGCCACAAGACCGCCAGCCCGCCCAGCGCCAGCAGGCTGATCGTGGCCGGGTCGGGTATCTGGAGCAAGTACAGGCGTTCATAGGCGTCATACCCGCCTGCCCCGTCAGGGTCGAACATCCCCTCCCCTACAATCCATCCCGTGTCACTGATGTAGCTGGCATCAGTCAGTGTCCAGCCGCTATTGGGGTCGATCAGCTCGCTGAGGTCCACCGCGTCGCCATCCAGCTCCCACAGGACTGCGCGATCGCCCAAAAGACTCCCGCTGATGTACTTGCTGGCCTGACCCACGGCCGTGCCGAAGGCGTTGATCGCGTTGGCCCCGGCTTCCGTGAATCCGTTGGGGTCCGTCCCTAGCTTGGCCAGCTCGGTGGCGGGTGTCCCATCAGCCTCCCATCGCACCGCGCGAGTGCCCTGGAAGACCCCGCTGACATACTTGCGGGCGTACCCCACGGCGGTGCCGGGGTCGTTGATCGCCCAGGCGAGAGCCGTCGTGACTCCGCTGGGGTCCGTCCCCAGATTGTCTAGCTCGGTGCCGGCTGTGCCACCAGCCTCCCATCGCACCGCGCGAGTGCCCACACTGATCCCGTCAGCGTACTTCCAGCAATCCCCCACAGCCGTACCGGTCCCATTGATCGCGTTGGCGTTAGCATACGCCACGCCGCTAGGGTCCGTCCCCAGGTCACCCAGCTCGGTGCCGGCCGTGCCACCAGCCTCCCACCGCGCGGCGCGAAAGCCCTGGTCAATCCCGTTGACGTACTTGCCGCACCCCCCCACGGCCGTGCCAGAGGCGTTGATGTCGCCCGCGCCGTCATAGAAGCCTCCAAGGCCACCGAGTTCGGTGGCGGATGTGCCAGTGGCGTCCCATCGCACCGCACGGATCCCCCTGTAGTCGCCGCCGACGTACTTCCGGGCGTCCCCCACGGCCGTGCCGAAGGCGTTGATCGCGTTGGCCGAAGCACTCGTATATCCCCCCACGGCCGTGCCGAGGTCGCCCAGTTCAGTGACTATGCCATTGGGATCCCATCGGACCGCGCGAGGGCCCATGCTCTGGGCGTCGACGAACTTCCTGGCGCTCCCGACAACCGTTCCGGTGTCGTTGATCGCGTAGGCGTAAACGGACGTCCATCCGTCGGCATACGCCCCTAGCCCGTCCAGTATCGTGAGCGTGCCGTGCGCATCCCATCGCACGGAGCGCTCGCCCATGCTATCGCCGTCAACGTACATGGTGACACACCCCACGGCCGTGCCGGAAGCGTTCACCATCATGGCACTCCCCCCTGAAGACCCGGTACCAGTATTCGGGTCATACGTCGGACCTCCGTAGACCGTCAGGTAGCCACCCTGCGACACAGAGGCCAAGCCCACGACCACACCCATCCACGCACCCAGCACCCGAATCTTCCCGTTCATCATGTTCGATTCCTATCCCCAAGTAAGACCCGCTCCCCCCAGGCGGTACCCACGCGCCACCCCGGCCCAGGTGGGCTGGAGGGAACACTCTGTTCGACGTCAGACTACTCGGCCGAACGGGTTACGACACAAGGTAAAGGCGTGATCATGGGTCCCCGTCCCTGCCACGCAGCGGAACCCTCCGCTTCTCCCGCACCCGCAAGTAACCCAGATCCTTGTGAATTATATACCACCGGCCCCGCCTGGTCAAGCTCAGGGCCCCTTGGCCAGTGCGCCGAGGAGGGCCCGCTAATCTGCCCCTTGCCTGCCACGGCGGGGGGCGGTATGATGCCCCGGCGGTAGACGCACCGGCCGTGGAGTGGTCATGACCAGACTGCTGAGCGGCAGACAAGTCGCGCTAGCCCTGAATCGCCTGTGCAAGGCCGTCATTTCCCAGTTGCCCCCCGATCCTCGCATCGCCGTCGTCGGCATGCGCACGCGCGGGCAGACGCTGGCGGAGCGGCTGGTCGAGCGCCTGCGGGCCGAGCGCCCGGAGCTGCGGATCGACCAGGGCGTGCTGGACATCACCTTCTACCGCGACGACCTGGCCCGGCAGCGCGGCGCCCCGGTGGTCCGCGCGACGGAGATCGACTTCGACCTCGATGACGCCTGGGTGCTGCTGGTGGACGACGTGCTCCAGACCGGCCGCAGCGTGCGGGCGGCGCTGGACGCCCTGACCGACCTGGGCCGGCCGCGCGTGGTGCGCCTGGCCGTGCTCATCGACCGCGGCGACCGCGAGGTGCCCATCGCCGCGGATTTCGTCGGCCAGCGCCTCCGCGCCCACCGCGCCCAGAGAATCCAAGTGAAGCTGAAGGAAAACGATGGCGAAGACGGCGCCTTCATCGTCTCGGGGCCCTGATCGCCGCGCCGCCGCGGCGGAGGGCCTGTGGACCCGCAAGGACCTGGTGGGTCTGGATGAGCTTTCCGCCCGCGAGATCGTTCACATCCTCGACACGGCCGAGAGCTTCAAGGAAGTCTCCACCCGCTCGATCAAGAAGGTGCCGGCCCTGCGCGGCAAGGTGGTGGCGCTGCTGTTCTTCGAGGATTCCACGCGCACGCGAATGAGCTTCGAGCTGGCCGCCAGCCGCCTGTCCGCCGACGTGCTGCTGTTCTCTGCCAAGGGGTCGTCGGTCGCCAAGGGGGAGACCACGCTGGACACCGCCCGGAACATCGAGGCGATGGGCGTGGACATCTTCGACATCCGTCACGACCAAAGCGGCGCGCCGCACATGCTCGCGAGCAAGCTCAAGGCGTCGGTGGTCAACGCCGGTGACGGCCAGCACGAGCACCCCACCCAGGCGCTGCTGGACATCTTCACCATCCGCCAGCGCCTCGGTCGCGTGGAGGGGCTGAAAGTCGCCATCGTCGGCGACATCGCCCACAGCCGCGTGGCCCGCAGCAACATCCTGGGCCTGCGGAAGCTGGGGGCGGAGGTGATCGTCGTCGGCCCGCCAACCCTGGTGCCCTCGGCCATCCGCGCGATGGGCTGCGAGATCAGCCACAGCCTGGACGACGTGCTGGGCCAGGTGGACGTGATCAACATGCTGCGGATCCAGTTCGAGCGGTTCAGCAGCAACCTATTCCCCTCGGTCCGCGAATACAGCCGCCTGTACGGCATGGACAGTGCGCGCCTGGCCCGCTGCAAGAAGGACGTGCTCATCATGCACCCCGGGCCCATCAACCGCGGTGTGGAAGTCACCAGCGACGTGGCCGACGGGCCCAATAGCTGCATCCTCCAGCAGGTCACCAACGGCCTGGCCATCCGCATGGCCGTGCTGTACCTGGTCAGCCAGGGCAGGGAATGAACGACATCCTGATCACCAATGGGCGGGTGATTGACCCCGCCGCCGGTGTGGACGAAGTGGCCGACGTGGCCATCGCCCGCGGCAAGATCGTCCGCGTAGGCGGGGTCACGGCCGCGGCGCGGCGGACGATCGACGCGGCGGGGAAAATCGTCTGCCCCGGGCTGATCGACGTGCACGTCCACTGCCGCGAACCGGGCCACGAGGAGGAAGAGACCATCGCCACGGCCGCCGCCGCAGCGGTCGCCGGCGGCTTCACGACCATCCTGGCCATGCCCAACACCCACCCGCCGATGGACGACGAGGCGGCCGTTCAATACGTCCTCCAGCGGGCGGCCGAAGCCGATCTGGCCAGGGTGTTTCCCATCGGCTGCATCACCAAGGCCCGCGAGGGCAAGGAACTGGCCGAGATCGGCATGATGCTCTCGGCCGGGGCGGTCGCCTTCAGCGACGACGGCGACGGCGTGGCCTCCACCGCCGTGATGTACCGGGCGCTTCAGTACGCCGGCATGCTGGGCGTGACGCTGATGCAGCACTGCCAGGACGGCGACCTTTCCGGGGGGCAGATGAACTCCGGCGCGGTGGCGGTGCGGCTGGGGCTGAGCGGGATCGCCTCGGCCGGGGAGGAGCTGATGCTCCAGCGCGACCTGGTGCTGGCCGAGCGGACGGGGGCGCGTTACCACGTGCTTCACGTCTCGGCCGCCTGGTCGGTCGAGCTGATC
>JALHTV010000198.1 GCA_022866005.1 Phycisphaerae bacterium | reverse complement strand
TTCGGCGTCAGCCACGGCGTCCAGCGTCTCGGCGACGGACTTGAGCTTGCCTCGCCAGCAGGCGGGCTTGTGCGTCCCTACGGACGCCCGCAGGGGCGGGCCGGGGGGGACGTCTGTGGCGACCACGAAGCCCACCGTCTGCTTGTCACCGCGGCCAAAGGGCACTCGCACCCGCCGCCCCCGCCGAGGGACCCCCAGGCGCTGGGGCCAGAGGTAGTCGTACGTCCGCCAGACGTTGGCCACCACGGCCACCGAGACGATCGAGCTCCCCTGCGGGGCTTCCTTCTCGAACAGCTCACCCATGCCGCCGATGCTACCGCCGGCCCCCGCCAATTGCCAACCCAGCGGAGGAGCCCCGCCGCCATCCTGCCAAAGAAATGCCCGGGAGAGAAGGCCCGCCGGATGTCTATTGCTAGAACATGTGCGAGTTGTCTTCCGGTACCCGAAGCAACACAGAGATGAGCCGACATCCCTTAGGAAAAGCAACTACCCCTTGACGGGGTGGAAGACGATATCAGTGCGTGGGACAGTATGAGTGCTCAGGCATCTGGTCCCACGTCTGGCCGTCCAGGAGGCGCCCGGCCTTCTTCTTATTCGTGCCGCCCCATTGCTTGAAGAAGAAAGGCACACCGACCTGGCGGCACTGGTCGCAGAGGTCCTGCGCCCACGCCTCGGCCATTGGGCGGGCACCCGGGCCGGACTCGCCGCCGACGATTACCCAGTCGATGCTTTCTAGGCCCAAGCCTGGCAACGGCCCCAACAGCGGCTCAAGCGACAGGAACCGCACGGCTGCGGGCACGAGCCGAAGGTCATCGATGCGGTGGACGTACTCGGCGTTCTCCACCGTAACACCCATCCAAATGTTGTCTGGCCAGGGCAGCAGCGGGGCCAGATCGGCCAACCGCCGCGAGCGTTTCGTCAGCACCTGGAAGACGTGCCAATCCGCCCGCTGCATCACGTCGAAAACCCGACGGACGAAGTCGAAGGGCACATCCTCGTGAAACAGGTCGCCCATGGAGTTGACGAAGACTACCTGCGGTCTTCTCCAGCCCAGGGGCAAGTCCAGGGCACGCTCGTGGACCGTGACGCGGAAGCCATTGCAGTAGTTGGGCTGACCCATGGCATGCAGCCGGCGAGCCATTCGCTCCGCGTAGCAGTGGGCGCAGCCGGGGCTAATCTTCGTGCAGCCCGTCACCGGGTTCCACGTCGATTCGGTCCACTCAATCTGGGAGTTCATGCCCATGATCGGCCCTCACGCAAGATGTGCTGGGCGATGCGCAACGCGGCCCCCTTCGCCTTGGGGCTGGGGTTGCCTGCGGCAAAGCATAACAGGAACAGAGGCACCCTGCGAGAGTTGATGAGCACCCTAGGGTTCTCCGCGACGGCCGGGAAAATTGTTCTGAGCTGCTCTTGATAGTACTCAGCGATCGAGTTGAGGGACCCGGTCTTCACCGTCTGCGGTTCGGCCTCGAACAGGCCCTCAATTCGAGCCTGTCGGTAGAACGCATCGTACCAATTGCCGGGCAGAACCCGGTCGAGTCTGGTCCGCCACCCATCGGGGATTCTGCCATTGCGCGGCAACAACCGATTGACGCCGATACCCAGTGGGAACAGAATCCAGACGTCGATGGCCTGTGTGCGAGCCACGGCCTCCAGCGTCGCCCATTCCACCTGCATCCCGGAGGGATCCAAGAAGAGCACGCCTCGCATCGTCTTGCTGTTCCACCCGGCGCAAAGGTTCTGGAGCACGCAGTTGGCGTCTTGCTGGATGAACTCCATCCGGTCCGCCAGGTCAGGGAACTTGCCTTTGAGCTTGAGCAATTCCGCGAACCGCTTGGGCGACCGCTCGATGAACAGGTAGCGGTGGAAGGCAGGCTGGACTCGGAGCGCGATGCTGGCAGAACCATCGAAGAACTTCTGCGGCTCATCCTCCGCCAGTTCTGGGGCGAAGAATCCGAAGTCGGGTTCGGCCGAGGCCACCTCGCGGTAGCCCGTGCCCGCAAAGGCATCGATGTAGAGCCGCTCGAAACGCTGATTCATCATGACCTTCGCATAGGCGGCCAAGTACTCATCTAGCATCCCGAGCTTCTGCTCGGTCCATTCCCCCCCAAAGGACTGCAACTTTCCACCTGTCATTGCCTTCGCCTTGAATGACCGGGGCAGCGTGGGTGGACCTCCTGGAGGCGCCACCACAACAGAGACTTACATCGGTCAAGTGCTGGCCAGGCAACCAGCCATTGGTCCGCAGACTACAGCCAGCGATTCCACGACAGCCGCACTCTATGGTATCTAACAAATACCGAACGTCAATCAGATTCCGCCTCCCTTTATAGGGAGTGCTGCAGACATCGCACACGCATCCAAGACCGTCGCACTGAGGTATTGCCGGCCCAACCCCCCGGCAATTGCCAACCTGACCCCGCCCCAGCCCGGTGTTGCTATCCCACCGGTCAGAGGCTAGGCTTTATCGCCCGGGCACGGATGGCCCGGTACACCTTGGAAGACGGGAGGCTCCCCATGACCCAGTTGCCGGCTGACAAGGTCACAGGCGCCGAAGACCAAGACCAGCTCGCTCGCAGCAAGATCCTGGTGGTGGACGACAACATCCAGAACCTGGAGCTGCTGGTGGCGTACCTGGACGGGCTGGGCTGCCAGGTCCTCACGGCCACCAACGGCCTGGGGGCGCTGGAGAAGGTCAAGGCCGACAGCCCCGACCTGATCCTGCTGGACATCATGATGCCGCGGATGAGCGGGTTTGAGGTGTGCCGCAAGCTCAAGAGCGCCCCCGCCACGCGGGACATCCCGATCATCATGGTCACGGCCCTGCACGAGCTGGGGGACATCGAGCGCGGGGTGGAAAGCGGCACGGACGACTTCATCACCAAGCCCGTCAACCGTCTGGAACTGGTCACGCGGGTCAAGAGCCTGCTGCGCGTCCGGCACCTCAAGAACGAACTGGACAGGACGCTGGCCTATCTGAACGACATCGACGCCGGCCCGGAATCGCCCAGCCCCTAGGCCCGCCGGCCGCAAGATCGGAGGATCGCCAATGCGCCTCATGCGAACACTGGCGTTCTCGATTCTCTTGAGCGTCGCCTTCTGCGGCTGCACCCGGATCATGAGCTTCTTCCAGCCGCCCCCTCCACCCGTCCCCGCCCCCCAGGACATCGTCGTCGACACGCTGCCCAACGGCGTGACGGTGCTGGTGAAGCCCTCGCGGACCACGCCCGTGGTCACCGTTCGCGGCTTCGTGCGCAGCGGCGGGCTGTACGAAGGCAAGTACCTTGGCTGCGGCATCAGTCACCTCACCGAGCACCTGGTGGCCTTGGGGGCCGAGCACCTGATGGAAGGCCAGACGTCCCCCGCGGGCAAGGAGCCCAACGTCCCCGACCGGGTGCGGCAGATCGGCGGCCAGGCCAACGCCTACACGTCGCTGGACCACACCTGCTACCACATCTCGGCGGAGGCGTCCAAGGCGGGCGAGTGCATCGACCTCATCGCCGACTGGCTCGCCCGGCCACAGATGACCCAGGCCGACTTCAATCGCGAGCACGGCGTCGTGCAGCGCGAGATCGAGATGAGCAAGGACGACCCGGGCCGGCAACTGTGGTACGCCCACGCCGCCAACCTGTTCGGCGATCACCCCGCGGGCGTGCCGGTGATCGGCTATCTGGAACCGCTCAGTCGCTTGACCTTCGCCGACGTGCAGGACTACTACGCCCGCTCGTACGTCCCGCAGAACATGGTCCTGGTCATCGTGGGCGACGTGGACGTCCAGGCCTGCCTCGATCGCGTCCGCAAGGCCCTGGGCGACCTGCCCCGCGGCCGGGCGGTGGACCTGGGCGTGCCGGCGGTCCCTCCGGTGGTCGGCGTGCGTCGCCGCGGCCTGGAGATGCCGGCCCTCAGCGAGACGCTCCAGGAGCTCAGCTTCCAGACCGTCCCGCTCGTGCACGAGGACCTCTACGCCCTGGACGTGCTCAGCGACATCCTCGCGGCCAGCCCCACCAGCCGCCTGCCGGAGCGCATCCTGCGCCAGCGCAAGCTGGTCACGGCCATCGACACCAGTTCCTGGACGCCCCCGTGGGGGCGCGGGGCGTTCTCCGTGAGCTTCCGCTGTGCGCCCGACAAGGCCGATGAGGCCGAGGCCGCCATCCTGGCTGAGCTCCAGGCCGTCGCGCAGAGGGGCGTCTCGCAGGCGGAGCTGGAGCAGGGCAAGCGCGAGAAGATCACCCAGTGGGTGCTGAGTCAGCAGTCGGTAGAGTCCCAGGCCGCCACGCTGGGCAGCGACTACCTGAGCACCGGTGACGCGGCCTTCTCGGCCGACTACACGCGGCGGATCCAGGACGTCACCGCCGCGCAGGTCCGCGACGTGGCCCGGCGGTACCTGGCCCTCGACCGCATGGTCGTCACGCGCCTCACGCCGCCCTCGACGGGGGCCGCCAGCGCCCCGGCCGAGGGGGGGCGCTTGGACCAGATGGCGGAGGCCTTCACCCTGTCCAACGGGCTGCGGGTGATCCTCCAGCCGCTGCCGGCCAAGGGCGGTCGCGGCCTGGTCGCGATGGCGATGGTGACCGAGGGCGGGCTGCTGCTGGAAGACGAGGAGACCAACGGCCTGGGGGCGTTGATGATGGCCCTGAGCATCAAGGGCGCGGGCAATCTCTCGGCCGACGCCATCGCCAAGGCCTTCCACACCCTCAGCGGCGAGTGCGGCAACAACACCTTCTTCTGGCAGGCCACGGTCCTGGACGACAGGTTCCTGTCCGCCCTGGAGGTCTTCGGCCAGGTGATCCTGCGCCCGACGTTCAGTCCCCAGGAGTTGGACATCCTCCGGCCGGCGCAACTGGCGGCCATCCAGCGCGTGGATCAGGAGTGGAGCAGCCGCCTGAACAAGCTCTACCGCGAGCAGTTCTTCGCCCGCTCGCCGTACGCGCTGCTGCCGGTCGGCCGGCAGGACGTGGTGGCGGCTGCGACGCCGGAGCAACTGGCCGCTCACCACCACCGGTGCGTCAAGGCCGGGGGCAGCGTGCTGGCGATCTGCGGACAGGTCGACCGCGCTGTAGCGCGGCTGGCGATCGAGCGAATCTTCGCGGCCATGCCCACGGGGCGCGTAGCGATGCGCCTGCCGCCGCTGCGCAGCGTCGCGCCCACCGGGGAGCAGTACGTGGTCAAGGTGCCCGATCAGCCCGTGGCCGGAGTCATCGTGGCCGCACCGGGCATGAAGGTCAGCGACGTGGACGACCGTCTGGCCATCGACGTGCTGGACACGATCCTCAGCGGTTACCAACTGCCCTCCGGGTGGCTGCACGATGAGCTGCGCGGCAAGCGCCTGGTCTACATGGTCCACGCCTACAACTGGCCCGGGCTGGCGCCGGGGGCCTTCGTGACTATCGCGGCCTGCGAGCCCGCCAACGCCACCCGCGTGGTCGCCATCATCAAGAACGACCTCGCCAAGGCCACCACCTACCTGCCCAGTCAGCGGGAGGTGGACGAAGCGGTGAACGTCATCCTCACGGCGGAGATGCTGGACAATCAGTCAGCCGCGAGCCTGGCGCTGTCGTCGGCGCTGGACGAGCTGTACGGCCTGGGCTACGACTGGCGGCGCCGGATGGTCCCGCGGTACCGCGCGATCACGCCGAAGGACGTCTGCGACGTGGGCGCCAAGTATCTCAGCAAGCCCCTGGTGACCGTGGTCACCACCCCGCTGGAGGGCGAGACGCTGCGGGGGACTTCGGAAACCTCAGCCACCGCACCGGCGTCCGCCCCGGTGACGCAGCCCGCCACGGAACCGGCCTCGGGCCCCGCCATCACAGGAGAGACTCATGCCCCCGAATAGTCCAGACCACTTGGACGCCTCGGTAACGAAGTTCATCGACTCGGTCGCCGCCAAGACGCCCACCCCCGGCGGCGGGTCCGTCGCCGCCGTCGTCGGCGCCCTGGGCACCAGCATGCTGGCGATGGCCGTCAACTTCACCCGCGGCAGCGAC
>JALHTV010000197.1 GCA_022866005.1 Phycisphaerae bacterium | reverse complement strand
CGTGGGGCCATCGCTTGCCTTCTCTTCTGGACGTACGCGCTGGCGCCAGTCGTTGATGCCTTCATGTCGCGTCCCACGCTGTATAAAGGTCTTGCGGGAGTGGCAATGAGATGGCAGAATGCACTGGTTGGGATTCTACGTTCTCATTAGGGGCCCAAAGACATGATCACACGTCCGTCCCACTCGTGGAAGCAGTACCTATCGAAGGTGGTCCTCCCGGCCGTGGGGAAATGGTGCGAAACCAAGAACCAAGGCGCTTTAGCCAAGGAGTGCGGAGTTGCCCCAGCCGAGTTCTGCCATTTCCTCCAAGGTGATAGGTGGTTGCGTCAGTCCCAGCTCGTATTACTTGCCGAGCGCTTGGGTTTGAACGTGGAGAAGCTGGTCTTGGCCTGCGACATTTGCCGTTGCGAGAGCCAACAGGCAGAGAAAGGCATTGCCGACTGCCTCGTAGCGGGGTGGCGAGAGGCCAAGGGCGTATACCAGAAGGCAACCGAAAGGGTCCCCCCCGACGGCCCACCCCCGCCAACTGGACCCAAATTCGGGCGTGGTTCAATCGGAGGTAACAGAAGAGGGGCGATAGTGCGATAAACAACCCCGACTCCTGCCGATGTGAAGAGTGACCAAACCCTACATCGAAAGGAGTCGGTATGGTTACTCAAATCATCGGCACGGCGGCCGTCGCGGGTTCAGGTTTTCCGAGAGGTGGGGCGCGATTGGGGCCGGCGGAGCGGAGGGGACTGTCCGTTCAGGTGTTGGCCGGGACAGACACCGTGACGGGGCTGGCGGCGCGGCACGGGGTCAGCCGCAAGTTCCTCTATCAGCAAGCGTACAAAGCCTCCGCGGCGTTGGAGGATGCCTTCGCCCCGACGCAGGAGGATCAGGCGGTCCTGTTCCATCTTCCCGTCACCAAGCACTGGATACGGCAGTTTGTCCTGGGCTTGGCGCTGGAGGGGCATAGCAGCTTCCGGGGCATCCGCCAGCTTGCGCTGGACCTGCTGGATTACCCGGACCTGTCGGTGGGGACCATCCACAACATTCTGCAAACGGCGGCCGGGCAGGCCCGGGCCGTCAACCAGGCCCAGGATCTTGCCGGGATTCGCGTCGGGGCGCATGACGAGATCTATCAGGCCGGGCGGCCGGTGCTGGTCGGGGCGGACGCCAAGAGCACGTATTGCTACCTCCTGTCGGAGGAAGATCACTGCGACGAGACCACCTGGGGCGTTCGCTTGCTAGACCTGGAGCGACAAGGGCTGCGCCCGGACTATACGGTCGCCGACGGGGGATTGGCCCTTCGCGCGGGCCAAGCCGCCGCCTGGCAGGACGTTCCCTGTCACGGGGACGTCTTCCACGCCGAGCGGGAGTTGGGGAACCTGGCGTTCTACCTGGAGCATCGTGCCTCCGGCTGCACCAGCGCCCGTCAGAAGCTGGAGCATCAGATGGAGCGGCGGAAGCGGCAGGGCCGGGGCAACCAACTGTCCAAACGCCTGGCGGTGGCGCGACAGGCGGAACTCCAGGCCGTCGTCCTGGCTGGGGATGTCCGCATCCTGGCCGACTGGATGCGGAAGGACATCCTCTCTCTGTCGGGACCGTCCTTGGCCACCCGCCGGGAGTTGTTCGACTTCGTGGTACAGGAATTGTCCCAGCGCGAGCGGTTCTGCCCTCATCGCATCGGGCCGCTGTGGCGGGGCTTAGAAGGGCAGCGGGCCGACCTGCTGGCCTTCGCGGGGGTGCTGGACGAGGAATTCGCGGACCTGGCCGGGCAGTTCGATGTGCCCGCCGTTCTCGTCGGGCAACTGTGTCAACTGGAGGCCCTGGACATCAACGCGCCAGCCTACTGGCAATCTCGGGGACCATTGCTGGCCAAACTGGGCACCAAGTTCCTGCCCCTCCAACAGGCGGTCCGGGCCGTGATGGCCGAGACGACCCGCGCCAGTTCGCTGGTGGAGAACCTCAACAGCCGTCTGCGCAACTACTTCTTCCTGCGCCGGGACCTGGGAAGCGGATACCTGGACCTGCTGCGATTCTTCCTGAACCATCGTCGCTTCCCACGCAGCCGGTGCCCGCAACGGGTCGGCCACAGTCCAGCGGAGCTGCTCAACGGTCGAAGCCTCCCCCACTGGCTGGAACTCCTGGGCTTCCAACGCTTCCACCGCAACTGACCTGCTCCGCCTCACCAGCCGCCTCCCAGCCCCCACGGCCAAGCCACCCCTGCTGTCGAAACTGTTACCCGAGAACGCCCCTTCTTGAACCACGCCCAAATTCGGCTACCTCTCTCTCGCGGATTGGCCTTGGCCGGCTATTCCAATAGTTATTGTTGGGGATCGGAGAGAGGACGATCCACCCCACACTATAGCGGATTTGCTGGCACTTCCGGCTTCAACTGCAGACCTATACTACTTCGCAGAGCTCCAACTGCGCGGAGGAACGCGAATCCGCAGTGACAAAATCGCTAAGCTCGTTCCGCCAGAAGCGCTTAGACGCAAGTACGGCGATCGAGTTGCCTTGATCGTTGGCTCGCCAGCTGCGAACTTGGCAGCTCGGGCGGCCAACCAAGGGGCTTGCTTCAGCTTCCTGGTTTCTCCAGACGATCTGAAGGGCGAGAGCGACTTTGAGAAGCGTCTGAACGAGAATCCCTACGATTCTGATTTTCTCGCGGAGCACTTGAACGTCAATTCCAGCGATCCGGTTTGTGCTGAATGGGCGAAGCACCGCAAGAAGCTGCTTCATGGCTTCGCCCGTTCGGGGATTTTCGACCCCTTCGACTACACAATGGGTCCAACAGCCCCACAGCGAAAGGGCACCGTGGACTTCGGGATCGTGACCCTGTGCAAGCATCCCTGGTCGGAAGATAGCGTGGCAATCTTGGCGGCCGGCATCGGTGGGCCCGCCACGGCAGCGGCCCTTAAGTGGCTGGCAACGCCGGGAGTCTTCGATCGTCATCCGTTGGGCGGTGTTTTCCACGTGAACGTGTCCAGAGAGGCGGCTTGGGATGACAGGTATGGGATGTTGCATCCCAAATGGGACACACGGGAGTACGACCTGGAGGCCTACGAGAAAGCAATCTCGGCGTATGCTGACAGCG
>JALHTV010000002.1 GCA_022866005.1 Phycisphaerae bacterium | reverse complement strand
TGCTCCTCCTGGGCCTGGAGTCGCATCCAGTGGGCGAGGCCGCGGAAGTTGTCCGACTCGAAGTGAGCAGCCATGGACAGGTATAGGTAGGATGAGAACAACTCGGCGTTGATCTGTTTGTTGAGAGCTTGCTGCATGTTGGTGCTGATCATCGTGTCTCCTTCGTCATTTGTTCCCCGGTCCGGTCGGAAGCTTGTTGTGCAGATCGTACTCGGTGAGGTCCACCGCTCCGCCAGGGCGTCTGCCCCGGCCGCCAGGACGGTTACCCCATTGTAGGCACGGCTGCTCGGCCCTCCGCGCACAACTGCTGGTGGTGCGCAGCGCCTCGGCGGGGCCGCGGAACTGCAAAGGGCGGCGAGTCCGCTGGCGCCGGGCCTGTGGATTGGCTGGGAAACGCCGGCCTGCCCGCCGCCCGGCGGGGGATAGCGACGATGCCCGAAGTGGCCATAAGGTCTGATTTGGCGGTGGCTTAGGGGGGATGCCTTCCGGCCGTATTCACGCGAGCGGACCGCGGTTGATGAAATGCCGGATTATGGGCTTTTCAAGAGAACAACTTGCGTGTAACATGTAGGGCAGAGGCGGGCTGCTGCATTGGAACATAGAGCGGTCTAATGTACCGCCTTTTACAGTATTGGCCGTGAGGACAGCAGCGAGGGCTGACCGCCCGCGTTATTTGGCGGCCCCGGAGGTAGTGCCTGCGAGTGCTCTTTCCGGCTATGCCCTTGATGCGACGGACGGTCTGGAGGCCTCTGGTCTCACTCCAGGCAGCAGGCTGGTTGCCTGGAGGCGCGGTACGTGGAAGGAACGTGGATGTCCCATCCATGTGAACGGGAGCAACATTCCTCTGCACAACGGAGAAGGAGAAAGACAGATGGAACACCGAGTGAGCCTATGGACAGTGGTAGTGCTGGCTGTGCTGGCCACGACCGCTGCCGTCCAGGCCCAGGGGCTGATTGAGTTCACGGCCCAGGGTGACGGGACGACCTGGGGCAGTACGGCCAATTGGGAGACGCTGCCGAGTCCGGATCCCAGCGTCGACCCCAGCAGCCGTTTCAAGGACCCCCTGGACCCGAGCATGATCGGCACCAACCGCCTGCCCCTCAGCACCGAGACGGCGTTCTTGCGCAACGGCGTGACCGCGACCCTTAGCAGCGGCACCACGATCCTGAACGGACTTTACGTCGGCGGGCGCGAGTATCGCGTGCCCCCCGTGCAGTCCGGCACCGTGCAGGCTGAGAGCACCAGCACGGTCGTGATGACGGGCGGGTCGCTGTGCATTACGTACGGGTCGCAGTGGGCCATCAGGGGTGGGTCGCTGAGTAACGCGTACGGGACGTTCGCTGTGGGGGACTACTATGATGGTCGGTTCATCCAGCAGGGGGGCACGATCAGCACCGATCAGATCGACATCGGCCGCAAGGACCCCAGTTCCACCACCGTCCCCACGGGGTACTACAAGCTCGTCAATGGCCTGATCACCAATTCCGGGACGACCACGTTGCGCGTCCGTGTTGGTTACTTCAACGTCAACACCCTGCCTGGTGGGGACGGCACGTTGATTATCGAGGGCGGCGCGCTGCTGCCGACGGAGAATACGGCCGTGGGCCAGAAGCCCATCTACGTGGAAATCGCCGGCGGCACGGTCGCCGCTCCTTATCGCGCCAAGGGCACGGCCATTATCAGCGGCGGGACGATGCGCACGGAGAACTGGACGATCGGCGGCACCAACGGTGACGGGGTGATGACGTTCTCGGGCGGCGATATCTTCAACTCCGATGCCATCGCCGTGGCCTATGGGAACTTGTCCAATGGGACGTTGACCCAGACCGGGGGGTCGATTCGCACCAGCGCCCTGCGGGCTGGGTATGCCGGCAACCAAGGCGAGTCCTCCGGCCTCATCAATCTCAATGGCGGCACGATCACGATCGCCAGCGAGTTTGCCCTGGGGCATGGCTTTAACAACGCCGACGCCAACTCGTTCACCGGCCTGGGTGTGATGAACGTCAATCAGACCGATCCCAACAAGCCCACGTTCGTGGACATCACCGGCACCGTCGGTGACATCTACCTGGGCAAGGGGAACGGCAAGGCCTCCTCGGGCACACCGGCCCCGGGAGTGGGCGAGTTGAATATCTACGCCGGAAGCTTCGCGGTGTCGGGTGCCGCGACGGACTTCATCCTGGGAGGCTACATCGGCGACAGCCGTCCTAACCTGCAGTCGCGCGGTACGCTGAACATCGCGGGTGGCAGCTTTGTGACTACCGGCGGCATTCAGTTTACCCCGACGGGCAGTGATACCCACGGCGTGATGCGGGTCGGCAAGGACGCCTACTGCTACGTCAACGGGATCCTCTCGCTGAACGGCGGCTCGGTGGCCCCTAGCGAGCTCGGTCGCACCAGCAAGCTGATCATGGAAGTGTCCTCTACCAAGAGCGCGATCATCTACCTCAACGACGTGCCCTGGCTGGCGGACACGCTGCGGGTGGAGACCGCAGGTGACTGGCGGCCCAAGGAAGGCGACAAGTTCACGATCATGCACGTCTACTACGATCCGGTCGACTACGTCTACTATCATGGTTCGTTCTCCACGTATGAGAGCAACCTTACTCTGGGTCGGCAGAGGTCCGACCCCAACGATCCCAATAGCCCGCTGTTGCCGCTGTGGACGGCCAGCACCGACCCCAGCGTCGCCAGAGAGTACATCGCGAGGTTCCAGGGTCTGACCAACGGTGATGCCAACGGCGACCACAAGGTCGACGGTAGCGACCTGGCCTTGATGGGCGGCGCGTGGATGAAGACCGGGCAGACCTGGGGCACCTGCGAATTCACCGGCGACCCCAACGGGCTGGTGGATGGCAGCGACCTGGCGCTGATGGGCGGCAACTGGATGTGGGTAAAGCCCAGTCCGGCTCCCGGAGGGGAGACCGCGCTGCCTGAGCCGGCTACACTGGCGCTGCTGAGTCTGGGCGCCGTGGGGCTGATTCGTCGGCGCCGCGCCTAGCGGCACGTTGCAGCCTAGAGGTTTTCCAGCCGCCCGGGAGCACGCTTCCGGGCGGCTGTGTTTTGGCGCGGGCCTGGCCGGGGCAGCCGATCCGACCCGGGGGTCAATCCTGCGGTGGCTGGATTCGCAGGTGGCGGGCGGTCTTGCCGGTGATGGTCAGTTCTACCTGCCAGCGGCGGTGGGGCAGGGCGCCGGCGGCCCGGTCGGCCCACTCGATCAGGACCACGCCGGAAGCGAGCATCTCCTCCAGGCCCAGCCCGCCCAGCTCCGCGGAGGGGTCGGTGAGGCGGTAGAGGTCCACGTGGAAGACCGGCACGGCTGCGGGATACTCCTGGACGAGCACGAAGCTGGGACTGGAGACCATCCGCGGGTCGGTCAGCCCCAGCCCGGCGGCGATCCCGCGGACCAGGATGGTCTTTCCCGCCCCCAGCTCGCCCACCAGCGCCACGCAGTCGCCCCGGTGCAGGCGGGCCGCGAAATGCCGGCCGAACTCGTATGTGGCCGCGGGGCTGGCGGTGCGGACCTCTTCAACCATGGCCGGATTGTACCCGCCGCCGGCGCGCTTGACATCGCCCACCCCCCGGGCCAGAATCCTCACTTCCTTCGCCGCCACGAGCGCCAGGCCGGGGAGCGCACCACCCCGGGCAGCATACCGTAAGCCCTCGCAGGGAGCGCCATGAAGGTCTTTGTCGTCAACTGCGGCAGCAGCTCCATCAAGTACCAGCTCTTTGACATGGCCGACGAATCCGTCTTGGCCAAGGGGCTGCTGGAGCGCCTGGGCACGAGCAGCGCCCTCCTGCGCCACAGCGGCAACGGCAAGGGGCGCGAGCCGGTGGAGTGCGAGCGGGCGGTTCAGGCCGCCGACCACACAGCCGGACTAAAGCTGATCCTGGACGTGTTGGTGGACCCCCGCAGCGGCGTGCTGGAGAGCATCGATCAGATCGACGGGGTGGGCCATCGGGTGGTGCACGGCGGGGAGGGCGTCACGAGATCGTCTCGGATCGACGGGGAGCTCCTGAAGGTCATCGAGGCCAATTGCGATCTGGCGCCGCTGCACAATCCCGCCAATTTGGCGGGCATCCGCGCCGCCATGGGCGCGGTCCCGCGCGCGGTGCACGCGGCCGTGTTCGACACGGCCTTTCTGGCCACGCTCCCGCCGCACGCCTACCGCTACGCCGTGCCGAACGCCTGGTACGCCCAGCATCACGTCCGCCGCTACGGCTTCCACGGGACCAGTCATCGCTACGTCACACTCACCGCGGCGGGGCTGCTGGGCAAGCCCGCCGATCAGGTCCACCTCATCACCGTGCACCTGGGCAATGGTTGCTCCATGACGGCGGTCGCGGGCGGCAAGGCGGTGGACCACTCCATGGGCATGACGCCGCTGGAAGGGTTGGTGATGGGCACCCGCAGCGGGGACATCGATCCGGCGATCGTATTCCAGATGCACGCGGCGGGCCTGGCGGTCCAGGAGATTGACCGCGTGCTGAACAAGGAGTCCGGCCTGCTGGGGCTGAGCGAGCTGAGCAACGACATGCGCGACCTGCTGCGGGCGGTGGAGGTCGGCGACCGCAAGGCGGCGCTGGCCGTGGACGTGTTCGTCTATCGCATCGCGAAGTACATCGGGGCCTACTACACCATCCTGCCAGGGCTGGATGCGGTGGTGCTGACCGGGGGGATTGGCGAGAACTCCCCACCGATCCGCCATCGTATCTGCCGCTGGCTCACCCCCCTGGGCGCCGTCGCCGACGAGGCGCGCAACAACCAGGTCGTCGGCGGCCGGGCCGGGCCCATCACGGCGGAGCGGTCGGCCCTTGCGGTGTGGGTGGTGCCCACCAACGAGGAGCTGATGATCGCTCGCGACACGGCGGCGATCGTCTTCGGCCGGGGGACCTAGGAGCGGTCCAGGCCCCTGGGCGGCAGGGACTTTCGTTTGCCAACGCCGCCGCGGCGCGCAATATATAGGGGCCTAGCAGCGGACGGTGGGTTGCCGTTTCTCCGCCCGACCAGGAGTGACTGAGATGCGCGCTGAGTTGAAGATCGGGATCGTGGTGGGCCTGATCATCGCCGCAGTCGCCGTGCTGTACGTGGTCTTCCGTGACTCGGGTACCCCGCAGCCTGTGGGTGGACCCCAGGCCGGCCCGGCACCCCCACCGGTCGTGCGCCCAGCCCGGCCGGCGGCCCCGGGCGAAGGGGAAACCCTCGTGCCGACCTTCGCCCGCGCCCCCGCGCCCACCCCGCCCGCGGAGGAGGTGTCGGAGATCACCGAGTTGACCCCCGGGGCCGAGACGACCACTCAGCCGGTCGCCCCGGAGGCTACCCGTGCCGAAGGTCCGCTAGCGGTGCGGATTGCCCCGCCGTCGACGCAGCCGGTCATCACCCCCATCACGCCGCCGGTGGTCCTGGCGGCCCGCCCCGGGGGCACGACGACCTACGTGGTCAAGCCGGGTGATCAGGGCTTCTGGGACATCGCCGAGAAGGCCTATGGCCCGGGCAAGGGCAAGTACTGGACACTCATCGCCAAGGCCAACCCGCAGGTCGAATCGACCCGGCTGAAAGAAGGAATGCGGCTGACCATCCCGCCGCTGCCGGGTGAGCCGACCGGGCCGGTGCCCATCGTGACACCGCTGCCGTCGACCGAGGAGAGGGTCTACACCGTCCAACCTGATGATGGGTGGTGGATCATCTCTCGCAAGGTTTACGGGGACGGCAGGTACTGGAGAGAGCTTCGTCAAGCCAACCCGCACGTGGAGGGCGCGCTGAAGGTCGGTCAGAAGATTCGGGTCCCGCCGCTGGACAGCATTCGTACCACTCCGGTGTCCGCCCCCGCCCCGGCCCCTGCCCCGGCGCCCCTGCCCAGTGATGATCGGCCCATGTTCGACTGATCCGCCGCTGCCCCCGCGGGGTGGCTTGGCGGGTCCGTCGGCCCAGGCCGGGCCTGGATGGGGCGGCAGGACAAACCTTCAAGCCCGCCAAGAGTTTGGCCCGATGAACGCTGTCAGGAGGGTGCATCGCACATGCCCCCACAGATCCGTACATCCATCGTAGGCGGGATGTTGGCCCTGGCCTGTCTGCTGGGTGGATGCACGCTGCCGCCTGGTGAGGGCAAGCCCGCCGCCACAACCGGACCTCACCAGGCTGCCCCCGTCCCCCCTCACATCGCAGGCACTGTCGCCGAGCATGCCATGCTCGTCGGGGGCGCAGACCTGCCGGTCCGGGGCTACGGCCTGGTGGCGGGACTGGGGACCAACGGCTCCCGCGAGGTCCCCAGCATCGTGCGAGAGTACTTCGATCAGTTGTTGCTGAAGACCAAGGAGCTGACCACCCCAAGCGGCTACAAGTTCTCTCCTGAGCTGGTCCTGAACGACCTGGACACGGCCGTGGTGAGCCTGTGGGGGCGGATTCCTCCCGGGGCGCCGGTGGGAACGCGCTTTGACGTGCTGGTGGCCGCCCCGCCTGAGACGCAGACTCGCAGCCTCGACGGCGGCGTGATGTTGCTGCCGGGGGAGTTGTACCTGTCCGTACCGGGGAACATGGCCGGCAAGCAGTCCAAGGTCTATGGCAAGGTGGACGGGACGATCTTCGTCAACCCGTTTCTGGACGCCGGCAAGGCCGAGGACGTCCCCAGACTCCGCGAAGGCAGGGTCATCGGCGGAGGCGTGTTGCTGGAGGCGCGCCCGTTGCGGTTGTTCCTCCTCCACCCGGACTACCAGAGGGCCGGCCTCATCCAGCGCCGCCTCAACGAGCGGTTCGGCCCCGAACGCGTTGCGGCCGCCCGGGACAGCTCCACGATCGAGATCACCATTCCTGCGGAGCACGCCCGCGACTATCAGCGGTTCCTGCGGCTGCTGATGCACGTGCCGATTCGGCAGGTCGGTGCGACGTGGGAGACCAAGGCCCGCGAGATCGCCGCGGCGATGGAGTCTTCCGAGGCGAACCACGACGAGCTGGCGCTGGTATGGGAGGCCATCGGTCGGCAGGTGCTGCCGACGGTGCAGCCGCTGTACGAGTCGCCCAGCCCGGTGGTGGCGTACTATGCCGCTCGCACGGGCTTGCGCCTGGGCGATATCCGCGCGCTGCCGGTGGTGGCTGCGATTGCAGGCGCGAAGGATTCGCCGCTCCGGATGGCCGCCATCGACGAGTTGGGCTACCAGAAGCCCTCCTCCCGCGTGACGCCCGTGCTGCGCAGGCTTCTGGATGACGAGAACGAATCCGTCCGCTTCGCCGCCTGTGATGCGCTCACCCGCCAGGGTGACGGGGCGAAGATCAAGCGGATCGCCATCAAGGATCAGTTCGATCTGGACCTGGTGGAGTCCGCTGCGGAGCCGATGATCTATGTCTCGCAGTCCCTCCGGCAGCGGATCGTGGTGTTCGGCCGCGACATTACGATCCGCCGGCCGATGTTCTTCAGCGCCCCGGACGACCTGGTCACCCTCAGCGCCACCGAGGGCCAACTGAAGCTCACCGCTTTCCGCAAGGTTCCCCGCACCGGCCGCCGCAGCGAGGCGTTCGAGGTGGAACCGTCCGTCGGCGAGCTGGTGCGCCTGTTGGGCACCGTGCCCAGCCCCGAGCAGGGCAAGGCGGTGTACGGGCTGGGCCTGACGTACAGCCAGGTGGCGGGCGTGCTGTACCGGTTGTGCAAGTCGGGCGATATCCCGGCGGGATTCCGCTTGCAGGAGCTGCCGGAGGTCCGCAGAATATACTCTCAAAGCGAAGCCTCGGCGGGCCGCGCCGACGTTCCGGGGCCCTGACGCGGCGTCGCGGCGCCATGGATGGCGCGGGCCGTCTCGGTTAGCGTTATGGAAGACGTCTCCTCATGCGATTGCGAAAACTGATCCTGGCGGGTTTCAAGAGCTTCGCGGACCGAACCGAGCTGGAGTTCGACGACGGGATCAGTTGCATCGTCGGTCCCAACGGCTGCGGCAAGAGCAACGTCGTTGACGCCATCAAGTGGGTGCTGGGGGAGCAGTCGGCCAAGACCCTCCGCGGCAGCGAGATGAGGGACGTCATCTTCAACGGCTCGGCCACGCGCCGCCCCGGCAGTTGCGCCGAGGTGACGCTGGTGTTCGACGACGTGTCCCAGACGCTTTCGGTGAACGGTCAGCCCCTGGCCGACGGGGCGGTGTCGGTCACGCGGCGGCTGTTCCGCGACGGGCTCAGCGAGTATCTCATCAACAAGGCCCCCGCCCGCTTGCGCGACATCCGCGAGATGTTCATGGACACCGGGGTCGGGGCCGATGCCTATAGCGTCATCGAGCAGGGGCGCGTCGAGACCTTCCTCCAGGCCTCGCAAGAGGATCGCCGCACGGTCTTTGATGAGGCCGCGGGCATCAGCAAGTACAAGGCCCGCAAGAAAGAGACCCTCCGCCGCCTGGAGAAGGTCCAGGAAAACCTCCTGCGCCTCAACGACATCCTGGCCGAGGTGGACAAGCGATTGCGCTCCATCAAGGTGCAAGCCGGCAAGGCCCGCAACTACCAGGCCTACACCGAGCGGTTGAAGGAGCTGCGGGGGCTGTACTTCCTGGCCCAGTACCACACGCTCTCCGTCCGCCGGGCCGAACTCCAGCGCGACCTGGACGCCGGCAACGACCGCCTGGCCGCCGCAGCGGCCGCCATCGACCGACTCGAAGCCGCTCGCAGCGGCGGAGAGGTCGAGGCCGTGGACCTCGAGCGCGCCGGCCGGGCCGTGCAAAGCCAGATCGCCTCCGTCTCCAGCCAGATCCTCGCCCACCAGCAGCGCGCGGAAATGCTCACCGCCCGCGCCAAGGAACTCGGTGAGCAAATCGCCGCCGCAGCCGGCCGCTGCGAGGAACGGGAAGCCAAGATCGAGTCCTACGACCGCGACCTCGCCGCACGGCAGCGCGAACTGGAGACCATCCAGGCCCAGACGGGAGAACTCTTATCCCGCTACGACGCCCTGGCCGCAGAGCACGCCGCCGGGGAGGGCGCCCTGGCCAAGCTTCAGGCCGAGCTGGAAGACGAAAAGGCCGGCACGATCGACCTGTTCCGCCGCACCGCCCAGCTTCATAACGACGTCCTCACCTGCCAGACCCGCCGCGAGAGCCTTCACGGCCAGCGCCAGCGTCTGGCGACTCGGTCGGACGAAATCGTCTCGGCCTTGGAGTCTGCCCTCACTGAGCGGGCGGCCGTCCAGGGGCGGCTGGCCGACGTGAACGCGGTGCTGGCCGAGAGCCGAGCGAAGCTGGCGCAGAACGCCGACGACGCCCGCCGCCTGGCCGAGAGTGAAGGGGAGCTCCAAGCCCAGCTCCAAGCCGCCCGCGAGCAGCGAAGCGCCGTCGTCAGCCGCATCGACGCCTTGCAGGAGATGCTGGACCGCCTGGAGGGCGTGGGCGAGGGGGTGCGGCGAATCCTCCAGGCCCACCGCGAGGGCAAGCTGCCCGCCCTCTGCGGCATGTTGGGCGACTTGCTCACCGCCGACATCGCCCACGCCGCCCTGGTCGAGGCGGCCCTGGCGGGGGCGGACCAGTGCGTGCTGGTCCACAGCTATGCCGAGCTCCAAGCCGCCGCGCGCGAGATCCAGGCCGTCCTGGGTGAAGGCGGCACGGCTGAGGTGCTGTGCCTGGACCGCCTGGAAGGCTCGGGTAGCAGCTTCGACATCGCCGCCTGCCCGGCCATCCGCGGGCGCGCGATCGACTGGGTGACGTTTGACCCGCTCGCGGCCCCCGCCGTGCGGCGCCTGCTAGGCAGCACGTTTGTCGTGGACAACCTGGCCGACGCCGCCGAGGCCGCCACGCTCGCCCCGCCCGGCAGCCGGTTCGTCACCTCGGCTGGGGAGGTGCTCGAGGCCGACGGGCGCGTCCGCCTGGGCTCCGCCAACCGTGCCGCCGGCGTCATCAGCCGTCGCAGTGAGCTGGCGGACCTGGCCGCCCAGGCCGAGGCGCTGCAAACGCGGATCGAGCTACTCACCGACCAGTGCCAGTCCGCTAGCGCACAACTGGAGCACCTGGAGCAGCTGGCCCACCAGCTCCGCACCGCCAACTACGAGGCGACCACCGAGAGGGTGGAGTTCGAAAGCCGCCTGCGCCACCTCGACGGGCAAATTCACCACCTGGAGCAGGAGAAGCACCTGGTGGCGTCGGACATCGCGGCCTTGGTTTCCGACATCGAGGCCGCGGGCGCCGCGGAGCGAGAGGCCAAGGCCAAGGCCGCCCAGCTCGAGCAGCTCAACACCGAGCGCCAGGCCCAGGTGCAGCGCCTGGAGGCCGAGATCGCCTCTGCCCGTCGCCGCCAGGCGGACCTGGCCGGCAAGATGACCGAGGCCAAGATCGCCCTGGCGGGTGCCCAGAGCCGCTCCGGGGCGCTGCGGGAGGCCTGCGCGGCCTTGGCGCGCGGGCGCGAGCAGACCCGTGCCGACCTTTCCGCCGCCCAGGCCGACATCGAGCTGCACACGCAACGTCGGGCGGAGGCCCAGGCCGCCGCGGCCGCCGCAGCCGAGGAGGTCGACCGGCTGTATGAGCAGCAGCAGACCCTCGACGCCGAGGCCCGGGAGACCGAGGAAAGCCGCCGCCTCCTCCGCGAGCGCCTGGAGGAGATCCGCACCAAGCTCACCGACTGCCGCCGCGAGCACGAGCAGGCCGCCCAGGCCGTCAACGCGTCCCACGTGGCCCTGAGCGAGGCCGACGTGCGGATTGAGAACCTCATCGCCCGCGCGGCCGAGGAGATGAGCTTCACCCTCCTGGAGGCCTACCGCACCTACCGGCACGATGAGCAGCGCGACTGGGACGCCGTCGCCGCCGAGATCCAGCTTCTGCGCGAGCGCGTGGAGCGGCTGGGCAACGTCAACCTGGACGCTATCCCCGAGCAGGAGGAGCTCCAGAAGCGCCGCGAGTTCCTGGCCGGGCAACTGGCCGACGTGACAAGTTCCCAGGAGCAGCTCCAGGAGCTGATCCGCCGGCTGAACCGCGAGAGCCGCGAGATGTTCCTGGCCTCGTTCCAGGCCGTGCGCGGCCACTTCCAGGAGCTGTTCCGCAAGCTCTTCGGCGGCGGCCGGGCGGACCTGCTGCTGCTGGACGAGCAGGACGTGCTGGAAAGCCCCATCGAGATCATCGCCCGCCCGCCGGGCAAGGAGCTGAGAAGTCTGTCGCTGCTGTCGGGCGGGGAGAAGACCATGACGGCGCTGGCGCTGCTGTTCAGCATCTTTCGCACGCGGCCCAGCCCCTTCTGCCTGCTGGATGAGGTGGACGCCGCGCTGGACGAGGCCAACACCGATCGCTTCGACCGCCTGCTGCACGAGTTCGTCACCGGCACGCAGTTCGTCATCATCTCCCACGCCAAGCGCACCATCAGCGCCGCCAACGTGCTGTACGGCGTGACGATGGCCGAGCCGGGCGTCAGCGAGCGGATCTCCGTCCGCTTCCAAGAGGCCCACGGCAAGCGCCCGGCGGCCCAGCATCTCCAAGCGGCCCAGGCGTGACCGGAGATTGCGGATTGCGGATTTCGGATTGCGGATTCCTTCCGGTCTTGTCCGATCTGCGACTCGCAACTCGCGATTCCTGATTCGCGATTCGTCTTGGATTGCCTCCTCCCGCCCGGTGAGTACAATGCCTTTCCGCCGGGCCGCCCGCTGGCCCCGGCTGCGATGATTCGGAAAGGCCCCCGATGGACATTCAGCCCTCCGAGCGACTCAAACAACTGCCGCCGTACCTGTTCGCCGATCTGCGCCGCAAGGCCGCCGAGGCCCGCGCCCGCGGCGTGAAGGTCATTCGCATCGACATTGGTGACCCCGACCGGCCGACGCCCGATCCGGTGGTGGCGGAGCTCCTCCGCGCGGTGAACGACCCGGCCGACCCCGACCGCCACCGCTACGGCTGCGATGCCCCCGTGGAGCAGTTCCCCCAGGCCGTGCGGGACTTCTACCGCCGACGCTACGGTGTGACCCTGGCCGCCAACGAAGTGGCCGTCACCGGCGGCAGCAAGGACGCCATCGCCCAGTTCCCCATGGCCGTGCTGAATCCGGGCGACCTGGCCATCGCGCCCTCACCGGGATACCCGACCTACAACATCGGCCACGTCTTCGCCGGTGCGTCGACGCACTACGCGCCGCTGCGGGAGGCCGGCGGGTTCCTGGTGGACTTCGACGCCATTCCGCCGGAGGTCTGCCGCCAGGCCAAGCTCCTGTGGCTCAACTACCCCAACAGTCCCACGACGGCCACGGCCGACCTGGACTTCTTCCGCTCGGCCGTGGAGTTCGGGCGCAGGCACAACGTCCTGATCTGCCACGACAACGCCTACGGCCTGAATACCTACGACGGGTACGTCGCGCCCAGCATCCTCCAGGTCCCCGGCGCCGCGGAGGTAGCCGTGGAGTTCTTCTCGCTGTCCAAGGCCTTCAACATGACCGGCTGGCGGGCCGGGGCGATGGTGGGCAATCCCTCGGCCGTGGTGGGGCTGAGGACCGTTAAGGAGAACACCGACAACGGCACGCTGCGCGGCATCCAGTTCGCCGCGGCCAAGGCCCTGGACTCCTGCGAGCAGATCGTCCCCCCGATCAACGAGGTCTACCGCCGCCGCCGCGACCTGGTGGTCGACGCGCTCAACGCCCACGGCTGGTCGCTCGCCAAGCCCAAGGGTACCATCTACGTCTGGGCGCGGGTACCGGGGCGGTACAAAGGCTCCAGCGCCGCCTTCGCGACCGATCTGCTGGAGAAAACCGGCGTGATCGTCACCCCCGGTCTGGGCTACGGGCAGTGGGGCGAGGGCTACTTCCGCATCTCCCTGACCTACGGTGAGGACGTCCTCACCGAGGCCCTGGGGAGGATCGGGGAGATGAGGCTGTAGCGATTGACGACTGACCGTCCACGAGTGAACCCATTGTGCGTCGGGGCAGGCCGGGGGGGGCTGAGAACATGGCTAGCAAGGCCTACATCGGACTGGGCAGTAACCTCGGCAGGAGGCAGGAGACGCTGCGGCGGGCGCTGGACCTGTTGGGGAAGCGAGGCCGCGTGCACCTGAGGGCCTTGTCGCAGATGATCGAGACCGCCCCGACCGGCGGGCCGACGGGACAGGGTGACTTCATCAATGCCGTCGCCGAGATCGAGACGGACTTGGAGCCGGGGGCCCTTCTGGCCGAGTTGCAGCAGGTTGAGAACCTCTGTGGCCGCGACCGATCCAGCGAGCTGCGGTGGGGCCCGCGGACGTGCGACCTGGACATCCTGCTGATGGGCGATCTGGTGATGCGCAGTCCGGAGTTGACCGTCCCGCACCCGCGGATGCATCAGCGCCTGTTCGTGCTGCGTCCGCTGGCCCAGCTTGCCCCCCAGGTCGTCCATCCAGTCCTGGGACGGACAGTCGCCCAGCTCCTGGCCGAGGCCGGAGGGGGCCGGAAGTGACCTGTGCGCTGATCAGCTTTTCTGCATCCCGCAATTGTCGCCGGACGGCCTTGAACCGGGGGAAAGCGACATGCCGGTGACGTGCGCCCTAGTCAGTGTGATCGGCCCGCCCGCCGTGGGCAAGACGACGCTGGCCGAGCGCCTGGCCGCCGAACTACCCGCCGAGCTCATCCGCGAGGACTATGGCGGCAACCCCTTCCTGGCCGAGGCGTATGCGGGCGTCGCGCAGGCCCGCCTGCCCAGTCAGCTCTACTTCCTCATGTCGCGCGTGGGGCAGTTGGCGCTTCTGGGCTGGCCGGGCGGCGGCGTGCGCGTGACCGACTACGGCTTTTGCCAGGATCGCATCTTCGCAGGATCGACGCTGTCGGCGGACGACTGGACGGTGTACGATCGCACGGCCTCGCGCCTGGACCGGCTGGTCAAGCCGCCGGAGGTGCTGATCCATCTGGACGCTGACGAGGCTACGCTGCTGGCCCGCATGGCCGCCCGGGGGCGGGCGCACGAACGCTTCATCACCGCCGAGTTCCTTGCTGCCCTGCGGCGGTCCTACACCCAGGCCGCCGACCAGGCCGACTGCAAGGTTCTGCGCGTAGATGCCGCCGGCACGGACCTGCGAAACGCGCTCACCTGCGCGCCGCTGATCGAACAAGTCCGCTCAGCCCTGGCAGCGGCGGGGCGGTAGAATGGGGCCCAGGTCACGATGATCGTCTGCAAGACCATCGCCGAGATTCGCCAAGCGGTCGCCGCCGCCCGCAAGGCCGGCCAGACCATCGGGCTGGTGCCGACGATGGGCGCGCTGCACGACGGCCACCTGTCGCTGATCCGCGCTTGCGGGGAGCAGTGCGGCTACACCGTCGTCAGCATCTTCGTCAACCCCACGCAGTTCGGCCCGAACGAGGACTACCAGCGCTATCCGCGCAAGGAGGCCGCAGACCTAACTGCTTGCCAGAAGGGCGGGGTCGACGCGGTGTTTCTGCCGTCGGTCCAGGAGTATGGTTTCATCGTAGGCCCGGTGAGGGTGTGCGTAATGTCCTGGTACCAGATGATCTTGTCCAGCGGCACCGGGGAGCCGAAATATTTCTGCAAAGTCTTCCACTTGTTAATACCATCCTCGTGGGCCATTTTCGTAGAGAT
>JALHTV010000196.1 GCA_022866005.1 Phycisphaerae bacterium | reverse complement strand
GGCGACCCGTGAAGCCTGCAAGGCGCTGGGGCTGGCGGTGTTCAGCAAGCAGCCCAGCGACTCGGTGACGGGCATCCTGTATCCCCCGGGCGTGGTGGACACGACCTTCCGCGGCAAGATCCTCCGCGAAAAGTACGGCTGCTCGGTCGCCGGCGGGCAGGACCACCTGGAAGGCAAGATGTTCCGCGTCTCGCACATGGGCTACACCGACCCGGTGGATACCATCGGCCTGGTCGCCGCGATCGAGTACGCCCTCGCCGAGTGCGGCGTGAAGGTCCAGATCGGCACCGGCGTGGCGACCGCCGCCAAGGTCCTGAAGGACTGGAACTGAAAGGAGGCCGATCCCATGCTCAAAGTGCTGATCGCGGACAAACTCAGCAACGTCGGGCTGGACTGGCTCAAGAAGCAGAAGGACGTGGAGTTGGACGTCAAGCTGGGCCTGTCCCCCGGGGAGCTGGCCAAGATCGTGGGGGACTATGACGGCATGATCATCCGCTCGGGCGTGAAGGTCACGGCCGAGGTGCTGGCCGATCCGGGCAAGCTGCGGTGCATCGCGCGGGCGGGCGTGGGCGTGGACAACGTGGACGTGCCCGTCGCCACCGCCAAGGGCGTGATGGTGATGAACACCCCCGGCGGCAACACGCTGAGCACGGCCGAGCTGACGCTGGCGCTGATGCTGGCGCTGTCGCGCAAGATCGCCCCGGCCAACGTGTCCCTCAAGAGCGGGGCCTGGGACCGCAAGAGCTTCGAGGGCACGCAACTGGCCGGAAAGACCCTGGGCATCGTCGGCCTGGGTCGGATCGGCAAGGCCGTTGCCCGCCGCGCGGCCGCGATGGAGATGCGCGTGCTGGGGTACGATCCATTCTACGCCAGCAGCGGCGGGGAGGACGTGGAGATGGTCAAGGACATCAACGAGCTGTGCAAGCGGGCCGACTACCTCACCGTCCACACGCCCAAGGCGCCCGAGACGGACGGCATGATCGGCGCGGCGCAGTTCGCGGTGATGAAGCCTTCTTGCCGCCTGGTCAACGCCGCGCGCGGCGGCATCATCGACCCGGCCGCACTGCTGGAGGCGCTGAACGCGGGCAAGGTCGCCGGGGCGGCCCTGGACGTCTACACGGCCGAGCCGCCCGCCAGCGACACCGAAAAGGCGCTCGTCCAGCACCCCAACGTCCTGGCCGTGCCGCATCTGGGCGCCAGCACCGAGGAGGCGCAGGAGCAGGTCGCCCTGGAAGCGGCTGAGCAGCTCGTGGAGGCCTTGCGGGGCGGGGAGGTCCGCAACGCGGTCAACGCCCCCGGCTTCGACAAGGCTCTCCCGGCGATGCTGCGCCCCTTTGCGGAGCTCGCCAGGCGCATGGGCACGATCCTCGCCCACATCACGGCCGGCGGCGTGACGAGGATGGAGGTGATCTACCGCGGGTCGATCGGCGACCTGAACGTCACGCCGATTACCGCCCACCTGCTGGTGGGGCTGCTCCAGCCGCACATGGAGCAGGCGGTCAACGTCATCAACGCCCCGCTGCTGGCCAAGCAGCGCGGCGTCGAGGTGCAGCAGATCACCTCGGCCAAGGTTCGCGAGTTCTCCAACGTGCTGGAGGTGACGATCCACACCGACGGGCAGAAGCGCTCGGCCATGGGCACGATCTTCGGCAACCGCTTCCCGCGCGTGATCGCCATCGACGGCTATCGCATGGAGCTTCAGCCCGAAGGGCACGTGGTGATCATCTTCAATGACGACCGCCCCGGCGTGGTGGGCAAGTACGGGACGATCTTCGGTGACAACAACATCAACATCGCCGACATGACCTTCTCGCGGAAGAAGAAGTCGGGCCTGGCGGTGGTGGGTGTCAACCTCGACCAGGCGCCCCCCAAGGCGGTGATGGACCAGATCAGCAAACTGGACGTGGTCCAGGCGGCTTACTACATCCACCTGCCGGAGCTTTCTCCCGAAGAGCGCGAGGAGTAGAACGGCCTCTAGGGGCCTGGCGCAGCGGGGCTCCGGCTCCGCCGGGCAAGGGCCACACGCAAGCGGTCGCCAGAGGTGGCGCAGATGCTGGGGTGGGTGGACATCCTTACCTTCGGCCTGAACCTGCACCTGATCATCGGCCTGGCCGTGGTGGGGCTGGGGGTGATCGTGCTTGTCCTGGTCGCCTGGACCTTGCTGAGGCTGGCCGCCTGGAAGGCCAAGGTCCGCCTGGGCGGCGAGCAGGCCGCCCGAGCCCGCCTCCGTGAGGACGGCCAGGCGTACCCCCCAGCCGACCGGGGCCTGTGCGACGTCTGCGCGGGGGTCTTCCAGAAGGTCTACCACCTTCCCTCCGGCCAGCGGATGTGCGAAGATTGCTACCGGCGGATGGTGCATGAGATACATGAACAGGCCCTCGGTACCCAGGAGGGCGTCCCGCAGGTCAGCGGGGAGGCAGGAACCGACGATGAGCGACCCAGGCCCGGAAACGACGCTGTCCACCCAGAAGGCGATGGACGCCAAGGTCTATAAGCACAGCCAGGGGCGCTCGCTGAGCCTCCAGGACCTGCTGGACTACTTTCGCCGGCAGGGCTCGATGCGGGTGAGCGACCTGCACCTGAAGGTCGGCTGTCCCCCGGTCTACCGCGTGGACGGTGACCTCCAGAAGCTCAAAGGCGCCCCGCTGGACAGGCCCGCCCTGGACGCGTTCATCGCGGCCCTGCTGAACGAGGCCGAGGCAGGACCCTACCGCCAGCACGGCTCGGTGGACCTGTCCATCATGGCCGAGACGATGCAGTTCCGCGTGAACTGCTTTCGCGACAGCGAAGGCCCGGCCATCGCCATCCGCGCCCTGGAGGCCACCGTGCCGGCGGTGGAGCAGATCGGCTTTCCCAATCAGGTGTGGCGCGACATCATCCGCCGCCAGCAGGGGTTGGTGCTGGTGACCGGCATCACCGGGGCGGGCAAGAGCACCACCATCGCCTCGCTGATCGACCGCATCGCCCAGACCGACGCCTGCCGCATCATCACGCTGGAAGACCCCATCGAGTACCGCCTGCACAGCCGCCAGGCGATCATCTCGCAGCGCGAGATCGGGCGCGACGTGCCCAGCTTCGAGCGCGGCCTGCGCGACTGCCTGCGGGAGGACCCCGACGTGATCTTCGTCGGGGAGATGCGCGACCGCGAGTCGACCGCATGGACGCTGACCGCCGCCGAGACCGGCCACCTGGTGTTCTCCACGCTGCACACCCGCGATGCCCGCGGCTCGGTCACGCGCGTGCTGGACATGTTCCCCACCGACCGCCAGGACGAGGTCTCCAGCCAGCTCTCGCTGGGGCTCGCTTACGTGGTCTGCCAGAAGCTCGTTCCCCGCAAGGACGGCCAGGGCCGCGTGGTCGCGATGGAAATCCTCAGCAACGTCTACGCGGCCAGCAATCTCATCCGCATGCGCAAGCTGGAGCAGATCTACACGCTGCTCCAGACCCGCACCAAGGACATCCCCGAGGAGCGGATGATCACCATGGAGAGGTCGCTCGCGATGCTGGTGCGCGACGGCAAGGTGGACGCCCGCGAGGCCGAGCGCTACGCCGATGACGTCCAGGCCTATCTGGATGAGCTCCAGCACATCACCAGCCAGGGCGAGCCGGCCCCCGGCCAGTAGGCCCCGACCTTTGCCCTCCTGAGCTGTCCGCGGCCATCCCCAGCCTGGGAAGCTGACCACCCTGTCATGGGCCGAGGGGGAGAATGCCGATAATGAATCCATTAGGACTTGGCGCCTAACAACTTCGGGCGTCACGGAAGGCCAGGCCGAGCGGATGTCGAGTCAACCGGCCAGGGAAGGCGTGTCGGACCGCCCTGACGGGATCGCGGAAAGCCCCCCTGAAGGAGTGCAGCGCGAATGACCCTCACGGCCCGCATTGCCACCGCCATCATCCGCACGATCGGCCGGACGCTGCGGTTCCGATTCCTGTTCGACGATCCCGACACGGTCCCCCAACGCATGAAGAGGCGGGCCATCTACGTCTTCTGGCACGAGATGCTCCTCCTGCCGGTCTACGCCAACGGTTCCCAGGTCACTCCCGTGGTCTCCAGGAGCAAGGACGGGACCTTGATTGACGAGGTCATCCGGAACTTAGGGGGGCACACGATTCGCGGCTCCACGGACCACGGCGGCAGGAGCCACGGGGGCAGGACCGCCCTGCGAGAGATGCTCCGGCACGGCAGGGACAGCCACCTGGGCGTTCCCGTGGACGGGTCCATCGGGCCGCGGAGGCGGACGATCTCCCCCGGTGTGGCCTGGGTCGCCTCTCGCGGGCGCATGCCGGTCATCCCCATGGGCATCGCGACCAAGAGGTACCTGTCCGTCGGCCCCCACGGCCGGCCGATCAACCTTCCGCTCCTGTTCTCTCGCGCGTGGTTCGTGGTCGGAAAGCCCCTGGACGTCCCGCCGCGACTGGACAAGTCCCAGACGCGGGCCTTCATGCAGCGGGTCCAGGCGGCCATGGATGACGTTCAGGCCCGCGCCGAGCACCTGGCTAGCAACGGCCATACGGCCGCGGGGGCCATGACCCTCAGCGACCTCAAAGCCCTCTAGCCGGCCGCGACCCGCTCCCGACCCCCAGCCAGGTGCCACTGCTGCGCTAGCAACAGTGCTAATCGCGATGGGTCAGTGCGGGGGCTCCGCACGGCCTGCCTGCCGGTAGGCAGGCTGCACACACCGCAGCCGTGGCACCCGCGCTCTTACTTGTCTCTCAGTCTCCGAAGAGGCTCTCTATATGTGTCGATGAGAGCTACAAGCGGTTCGGCGTCCTTGAACAGTACTTGGGAGTCATAACCACTCTTTGGGGTCAGGCCCGTCTCCCTTAGCACGCTCTTCAGTGCCTTCTGGTTGATCTGCCCCGTCCACCGCGGACACCCTATGCTTACAATCCTCTTTTCCCGCGTTTTTCGGCCAATACCGAGGAACCCCCCGATCTGTTCTGTCTTCACAACCGTTACGAGATTATCATGCGGACGTTCAAGCCGAAATCCGTGTTTTTTGAGGACCCTGTCGAGATCTGCATATGTAACAACATAGTAGCGGCTGTCTTCAGCGCGAGTGTTTCTACGAAGGAAGTCGGCGATAAACTGGACATCCGCATCCTGCCCCTTGCCCCTGAATCGAGTGTAGTATTCTAGCTGATTCCCTGCGGTTCGCAGCGCCAACTCCTCGAACTCCTTCTCTGGTGCGGTGGGCGTTCGTTGTAGCTTCGCCAATCCGAACAGGGTCATCAACAAGGCAGTGCGCTTGTTTCCATCGTGAAATGGGTGAGTTTTGATGATGCCGTAGAACAGTGACGCACACTGGTCAATCCGCGCATCCCATTTTTTCTTTCCTGCGTATCCCGTCGCTTGGCGGTATACTGCTGAGGGGAGTAGCTGGGTGTCTCGGGGTCCGCAGATGGAGATGGGTTCCCCCTCTCGGCGGAAGTAGTCTACGAGCAGGTAGTGCCCACGTAGCACGTCGTCGACGCTCACGAGGACATTGGCGTCAGGGTGGTCAGGGAATCGGTTTCGCCACCGTTCGTAATCTTCCTCAAGGTCCGGGGCGATATTGTTCATTGGACGCGTTCCTGCTTAGCCGAATCGATAACCCTATCCGAGGCGCGTGCGGTGCGCAAACTCTTGCCCTCTGTGGAAGGTTCTGAACACGGAATCGCTTGACCCTGCCGATTCGGCTCACCCCGCACGCGTGCAGGCAGATTGGACTGATTGACCGTATGTGCACGCAAGCTGCACGGCCCACCTGCTCTTCGTGGAATCACAGTTCTCCCTTCAGCATCTTGTCGAGAATTCAGGGGAGGTACTTTCCGAGGGTGATCGCCACATAGGTCTCGCACGGGAAAACCTGCTCTCGCTTGTCGAAGACCAGCTGGAACTGACGCGCCACTATCTCGAAGAAACACCCCCCGTACTCATTCCTGAACACCTCCAGGGCGTAGAGGAGGGGGAAGAGGTCATTGCCCAGGATGTGCCATTGCACCACGTGGACCATCTCGTGACAGTGAACGGATTCCTCTTTCGCACCCGAGCGGACGAGAAAGTAGGTGTTGCGATAGGTGACACCTGTAAATGGTCCTTCCATTCCTACGGGTACGGGTAGACCCAACTGTGCCCACGGGATCTGTGGGAGCTCATCGACAACCACGAACCGAGCGGATTCGTAGGTTTCCTTTGCGAAGAACTGCCCAAGGCGGGGAAACCCGAGCGATGCCACCCCCTGCGCGCCCCCTTCGTGGTGACGGAGTAAATCGTCCACCCATGCGTGGTACCTGGGTGCAAGTGGAAGTAAGTCCTTCGCTTTGAACATCGTAATTCTCCCTAGAAGGCGCGATTTGGAACCGCGGACAGGCAGTTTAACACGGGATTGGCTGCCCAAAAAGGTGCACACTACCTCTGCCTAGGACGGGATATCCGGAATCCGAAATCTACAGTCTGCGGGGTTACTTCCCCGCGATGGTCTTTCCCGGCCAGTCCAGGACCGCGCCGGTGTCGGCGGAGGTGGCATGTGCGGCGTAGCGGCCCAGGGCGCCGTAGGTGATCTGGGGTGGGTGGGGTTTGTAGGTCCTGCGCCGTCGGGCGAGCTCGTCGGCCGAGAGGCGCACGTCCAGGCGCCGCGCGGGGATGTCGATCTCGATGACGTCGCCGTCGCGCAGGAGGCCGATCTCACCGCCGGCGGCCGCCTCGGGCGAGACGTGCCCGATGGCCGGCCCGCTGGTCCCGCCGCTGAAGCGCCCGTCGGTAATCAGGAAGCACTTTTCGTACAGGCCCAGGCCGCGGATGTAGCTGGTGGGGGCGAGCATCTCCTGCATGCCCGGGCCGCCGCGCGGGCCCTCGTTGCGGATGACCACCACGTCGCCGGCCTTGATTCGGCCCGCGAGGATCACGCGGCAGGCGTCGTCCTGGCTCTCGCAGATGACCGCCCGGCCGGTGAAGCGGTACATCCTGGGGTCCAGCCCGGCCTGTTTGACGATCGCCCCCTTGCGGGCGATGTTGCCGTACAGGACGGTCAGCCCGCCGGTCTGCGTGAACGCGCGGTCCAGCGGGCGGATGACGTCGGTGGCGTCCAGGGGGCCAGGATTGCGGACGGGCAGCTTGCGCGGCCGCTTTCCCCGGAGCATGGCGCGGACCTCCGCCACGCTGCGCCCGGTTGCCTGCCAGCCCAGTCGATACATCCGCCTGGCCGCGGGGCAGAGCTTCCTGCTCCGCAGGCAGTAGTGCTGGAGGTTCTTCATCAGCGTGGCCCCGGTGACGGTCATGCAGTCGGTGTGGACCAGGGGTGAGCGGTCCCACCAGAGCTGGCCCAGCACCGTGTGGACGCCGCCCGCGCGGTGGAGGTCCTGGATGTGGTAGGTGCGGCCCTGGGGGGTGGAGGAGGGGGCGATGCGGCAGATGTTGGGCACCCGGTCGGCCACCCGCTCGAAGTCCGCCAGCGTGTAGTTCAACCCCGCCTCGTGCGCCATGGCCAGCAGGTGCAGGATCGTGTTGCTCGATCCGCCCATGGCCATGTCCAGTGTCAGCGCGTTGTCGAAGGCCTGGCGCGTCATGATGTTTCGCGGCAGGAGCGCATAGCTGCTCTTGCAGCCGGTCTTGGCCCAGTCCAGGGCCATCTTCACGATCCGCTGGGCGGCGGCCTTGTAGAGGTCCATCCTCACGGGGCTGGTCGCCAGGCACGTCCCGTTGCCCGGCAGGGCCATGCCGATGGCCTCGGCCAGGCAGTTCATGCTGTTGGCGGTGAACAGCCCGCTGCACGAGCCGCACGTGGGGCAGGTGTTGGCCTCGTAGCGGGCGACCTGGCGGGCGGAGAGCTTGCCGGTCTTCTGCTGGGCGACGGCGTAGAACTGGTCGATCAGGTCCACGTCGCGCCCGCAGACTCTCCCAGCCTCCATCGGTCCGCCGGAGCAGAATATCGCCGGCACGTTGAGCCTTGCGGCAGCCATCAGCATGCCCGGCACGATCTTGTCGCAGTTGGGGATGCAGATCATGGCGTCGAACATGTGTGCCTGCATCATGGACTCGACGCAGTCGGCGATCAGCTCGCGCGAGGCCAGCGAGTACTTCATGCCGGTGTGGCCCATCGCGATGCCGTCGCAGATGGCGATGGTGTTACACAGGATCGGCGTCCCGCCGGCCTGGCGAACCTGCTGCTTGACGTAGTCGCCGACGGCGTCGAGATGCACGTGCCCGGGCACGACGTCGGTGTAGCTGTTGACCACGGCGATCAG